>CAYTJB010000221.1:0-1564 GCA_964437995.1 uncultured Bacteroides sp.
GACTTCCAATTTTTGTATATTTAGCCGATAGAATCAATAGATTATTAAAGCTACAAGCAAAAGAAAATACCTTTTGGTATAAAATGAAATTTTAAAAGATTAATCGTTTCTATCTCTTGCTGCTGTGGTAATAACATTATTGGCATCAATTGCAATATCGTATTCAAAACAAGTTCCCATATTTACTTTTTGTTTGTAATCGACATTACTTACAGTGATGGTAAATTCAATTTCACCAGGGGCATAACCTCTATATTCTGATGTTGTTCCAGGTGCAACATTGTTAATATTTTCTGTGTTGCCTCCCGATGTTTTTATTTGAACTTTAGCTTCTTTTGTTCCATTATTTATAATTCTAGCACGAGGATTTTCGCCATTACAATTATCAGAACAATTGTAAAATAATAATGCTAAAGATAATAAAAGCATGGTAATTGTTATACTTTTAATTTTTTTCATACTTTTTGTTTTTTAATGATTAATACTGTTTGGAATTAAACAAAAAACAGACAAAATTAATTTGCCAATTTCATTTCACAAAAATAGCTTATTTAAAAGCCATTTTATTGTTATTTAGATGCTAAAAAATCAGTTATTTTGATTTAGAATGTTTAAATCCTAAAACAAAACTAAACAATATTAGCAGAATACCTGAATATAAAGCGATTTTACCTATAATATCACCATATTTTACGTAAAAAGTAATTTCATTGTTTGAAAGCATTGTTTGGCGAATAACTGCTGGTTCCCAATATTTTGTGCGTTGCAACACATCTCCTCTTTGGTTAATAAAACACGAAATACCTGTATTGGCAGACCTTGCCACACCTCTACGACACTCTATTGCCCTTAAAGCAGCATAACTAAAATGCTGACGATGTCCAGCAGTATTGCCCCACCATCCATCGTTGGTAATTATAAAAATAAGTTCGGCACCGTTTTTTACAAATTCAGCAACAAAACCGCCATAAATAGATTCGTAGCAAATTACAGGGCTTACTTTAGCCTCATTTTCACAATCAAATACTTTTCGTTCTTCATCTATACCCAAGCTACCAACTGTACCACCTAAATCAATAGCAAACTTTTCGATGGGTTTAAAAAACTTTTTAAAAGGCATTTTTTCGACACCAGGTGTTAGTTTTGATTTATGATAACACTGCAAATTACTGGAATGTTCAATTAATAGTGCTGTATTGAAATTTTCATAATATCTACCCTTCTCTTCTGGAAATTCTCTGGCAGCTATGGTAAGCGTTTCTCCTTCTTTAAATAATCGTCGGGTTGACAAACCAGCTATTACCGCTAATTTTGGATATTTTCGAGCAAAATTACGAAGACCATTTACACTGGGCGATACATCCAGCCCATCTTCCCAAACATATTCTTGTAAGGCACTTTCGGGAAATAATACAAAATTTACATTGCTATCCGTTTTTTCATGAGCAAGCAAAAACATACGTTGCAAAATTTCTAAAGGTGGTGTAATGTATTGTTCGGAATAGGGGTCAATATTGGGCTGTACAGCAACTACCTCTACTTCTTTGCCTTTTTCTTGGTAGTT
>CAYTJB010000221.1:1574-2341 GCA_964437995.1 uncultured Bacteroides sp.
TCAAAATAAGGAAATTTATGAACGTAATTTGTTGGAAAAAAATCAAGAAATTTTAAATCTGCAACAACAAATACAAACAAAAGAACAAGAATTAGAAAGAAAAGAACGAGAAATGATTGATAGTAGTTTTTATAGGTTATTATCGAAAAACAAATAGGAATTACAAGTACTAACAAGCATAAAACAATGGTTTTAAAAAATTTGTTTTTAAAATTAAAAGCGAATAAGTCTTTGTTTTTAAAATGCAAAAATATTTCGAACAAGAAAATATTAACCAAAAACACCCATAATGTTCCACCAAAAACACCCGTAAATTCGTACCATTGAATAAGTTGAGGGTTATTAGCAAAAACATTGCCTACAATAAGCCAAGGAAAAGAAAAATCCCAATCGGTATTAAAATATTCAAAAGCAATCCAATACAATATTAAGGCTAAATACGCTTTATTGTTTTTAAAAACCACTCTACGCGAATAATGGTAAAGGCTGAAAACCATCGCCATTAATAACGACATCAAAAGAAATGCAAATACAGCACCTACAGCCGTAGAATTCCAAATCCAATAGGTGGTAAGTACGTTCCACACAAAAAATCCTACAAAAGCAGTAAAGAAAAAACTGAACTTGCCATATTTTAATGGATTTTTAGTAATAATATCTTCTACCCAAAGCAGCGGAACAAAAGCAACAAAGATAAGGTAAGAAAGCCCATTTTGGGGCCAGCTTGCTGCTAATAGCACTCCCGAAAGTATTGAGAGTAAAAGAAG
>CAYTJB010000221.1:2351-5233 GCA_964437995.1 uncultured Bacteroides sp.
TAATCCCAACAGGGTTTCGCAGTTGAGTTTTTTAATCGCATTATTTATAAATTTCTATTCTCAAATCATCAATCCAGCATTTGCTATTACGCCAACCCTACTCAAAAACAATCAAAACATCAAAGAAATATTATTATACGGAACTAAAGCCACTTTAATTGTTTGACGAACTATTGTTTTTAGTATGTTATTAAAAATTTGCCCCAATACTTAATCCGATAAAATTATAATAAATATTATATTTAATAACTGGTGGTGGATTAAAAGGATTAATAATTCTTTTGTATGATGAACGCATATTTTGCAATTTATATGTCAAATCGGTTGTAAATGAAATTTTATTTGTCAGTTTAAACTGAACCCCAAATCCACATTTAAAGAAAAAACTACCTTGCTCAACATCGTCATACTGGGTTTTGTTTTTGTGTCCAAAAGAATAACCCATATTAATTACGCCATAAAGACTTGTAGCCTTACTTAAAAAATACAGTTTATAGTTTAGAAATACAGGAAACAAAAATGCTTCTTGCCATTTATCTACACCAATTCCAATACCTAATTGATGATTTTGAATTTGTATTCCGTTTATTGTTGAAAGACCAAGTGAGATTACATTATTATTAACAGTATATTCGTAACCATTAAAGTAAAAAGTGGTATAGTTTCCAATTCCAGAAGAAATACAAAAAACGGTTTGGTTATAATACTTTATACTATCTTTTGATTGGCTGAAAGAATAATTTGCAAAAAGCAAAAAAATTATGCAAGTAAATGATTTATACGGATTCATTTTATTTAAGAATTATTTTATCTGAAATAGTTTTATTTCCAAAACTTCCTTTAAGATAATAAGTTCCTTTTTGAAAACTTTGTAAATCTACTTCTAATAAACCATTTGGCAAATTTTGTTTTGTATAAACTAATTTAGCTTCAGTATTTAAAATAGAATCTGAATTAAGGCAATGCACAAAAGTACGCATAATTGGCATTGGATGTGATGGCATACTGTGATTAGCAGATTTTGTTAAAATTGTCAAGTTTTCATCTGTATATTTAACAGTCCAATCATTAGAATTTTTAAGTGCTGTGGTTAATGAATCAAAAGCTTTTCTATCTAATGGATAAATATCATTTTTTTCAGAATATATTATAAACTCAGCATCTTTAATTATTGGAAATTGATAAATATTATCTCGATATGCTAAATGAGGCAGAAAAGATGATTGTACACAAACAACTGCATTTTCAGGAATCTTTGAGAGCTGCTCATATACTTTATTTACAGAATAGTCACTTGTATAATGAGAGCTCTTGTATAATCTTATCCTCGACTTTTTTGTATATTGAACTGTATTATCCATTATTCTAATCGTACAACCTAACGTAGTAATTAAAACAATAATAGAAGTTAACTTTGCTATTTTTTTATTTTTAAATTCATTTATTGCTGAAAAAACACCAATTGCCAAAATTGGTGCATATTCAATACTATATTGCCCATCAATACCCCACATTGAATAATTATCATGGAAAAGTTTCTGAATATATATCGGAATTAGCATCAAAAGATATTGAGGTTTAAAAACCAGCAAAGGTAAGCCTGATAAAAAAACAAGAATATGTAATTCCACTTTAACATAATCCCCAAATGGATGATTTGTATGGTTTATAAATAAGATTTTTAATGATTCTAAAGGATGTTTTATTAAAAATAATAAGGCTTCAAATGAATTACTTCCCAAAACTGAGTAATTAAAATTAGGATAGGTTTTATTGTTTGATAACGCTGGCATAACTATTGAAGTTATCAACACAAAATAAAAAATACAGAAACAAAAAGAAAAAAACAAATAATTTCTCCAAAAGCCTTCTTTTCTGTACTCTATCAATAAACCTAAACATACAAATGCCATCCACAACGAAATATTCTCTTTTGAAACAATTAGGAACAAAAGCATTAAACTTGTTGCAACAATTTTTTTTTGTTTAATAAAATAGAAGAACCAAGGCATAAGTGAAGCAGCAACTACATTGCTATGATAATCAAAAGAAACAGCAGAGAAAACACCAAAAAATAAATAAAAAAACAATGTAGCAAAAATGGCTAAATGAGCTGTTTTACCAATAAGTGAAAAATATTTATAAACGCCTAAACCACCTAATAAAATAAAAAATAGTTGAACTATTAGTAGCGTGTAAGTCTTGAATATTAATGATAATGGAGAAAACAAAATGAGATATAAATCAAAATGGTCACACAAAAGATTTTCTTTTACTTCTTTAAAAACTGTGCTATCGTTCCACTGAAAGTGAATGTAATCATACAAAGCATTTGTATATGCTCCCAAATCCAACGCATACGTCCTAAAATTGTAATGATTAACAAAAGATATTAAGGAATAAAGTATTCCAAAAATGATGATGATGAGTAGTAAATAGTTACTTTTTTTAACGTTCATTCTATATTGTTTCCCAATTGCTTTTTTATCTTCAATCTTTATACCTAATGAATTATATAATTCATAAAAGAAAATAACAGTACTCTATCGGCACTATATAAAACTTAAATGAACGATAATTTTATTTTATTACCATTATCTTATCCGAAGATATTAATTTATCGCCAAGCAATGCTTTATAAAAATAAATTCCTTGCTCCAACGATTCTTCGGTTATTGTAAATGAGTTTTTACCGATATATAAAGGATAGCTTAGTAGTTTCTTGCCTATTATGTTATAAATTTCAAATACACCTGTCTCGTTTTCTTTTCCCGAGATTTCATAACTCACATTCATTTGACCATTATTGGGATTTGGATAAACTATAAATTTGTCGTTAAAATTATTTCTCTCTATAGATTCGTTGTTCAGTACTTCAGATA
>CAYTJB010000222.1:0-1800 GCA_964437995.1 uncultured Bacteroides sp.
TAAAGCATGTATTAATCTAATTACAATCATTTTTGACTGTGGGTCATTAATTTGCAGCCATTTAATAATCGTAAATAATACATAATGAATACCTACATAAAAAAAACTATGCCCATCAGGACCTAAATTAGCAGGCGACCAAGGTAACCAATCATTATAGTCGCTTCCATCAACCCATGATTGCGCAGCTTCAATTACTAAAAAATGATCATCGTGCATTCCAAACCCTTTAGCAAAAAACACAGCTACCAATCTTGCAGCAAATGCAATAACTAAAATGCAAAACAATGTTTTTTCTTCCCAGATTTTCTTTAAATTGTGCATTTAAGTTTTTTTATTTAAAAGCTTTAATAATCTCTTCGCAAATAAATTCTGATGCATTTCCATTACCAAAAATTGAAGAAAAACTAAAATCTGATTTTTTAATAAATCCGTTTACAGCTTCTATAATTTTATCATAATCAGCATCCGTAACAATAGAGCTCCCATGTTCTACCAATTCTACCCATTCAGTTTGTGGCCGAAGAATTATACACGGTTTTCTAAAAAAATAAGCTTCTTTTTGCACTCCCCCTGAATCTGTAAGAATAATTTTTGCATTCTGCTCTAATTGTATCATATCCAAAAAGGAAACAGGTTCAATTATTTTAATTTTATTATTATTAATTAATCGAGAATAAACAACAGGAAGAATATTTTTTTCAAGAAGTTTTGATGTTCTTGGATGTAAAGGAATAATAAATTCAACATTATGTTCATCAGCTATATTGAGCATAGCTAAAAATATGTCTGATAATCTTTCAACACTATCCGTATTATTATCACGATGTATAGTGGCTAAAATATAATCTCCTTTATTTATATTCATCCTATTTAAAATATCACTTTTTGTTGAAGCTATTTTTGAAAAATACAATGAATTATCTAACATTATATCTCCACAATGAAAAATTTTAGGATTATCTGCTGTATATGGTGGATTATTTTCATCAATAAATCCTTCATTGATTAAATTATCAAATCCGGTTTTAGTAGGTGAAAACAATAACGTTGCACAATGGTCACACATAATTCTATTTATCTCCTCTGGCATAGTTTTATTAAAAGATCTTAAGCCAGCCTCAATATGAACAATAGGACAATGTAACTTAGAGGCGGCTATTGCTCCTGCTAATGTAGAATTTGTATCACCGTAAAGAATAATACAATCAGGATTTTGTTTAATAATTATATCTTCAATTCCTTTTATCATTTCAGCAGTTTGTATGCCATGTGAGCCAGAACCAACATTTAAATTAAAATCAGGTGTAGGTATCTGAAGCTCTTCAAAAAAAATCTGGGACATGTTTTGATCGTAATGCTGACCCGTATGTATAATTGTTTCAGTAATTTCATCCTTAAATTTTTCCCTTATCGCTCTACTTATTGCAGATGCTTTTATTATTTGAGGACGAGCTCCTATAACTGTAAGTACCTTAATCATAAATTCTCTATCTTTTTTTATTGTTTATTAGATTTTGGTGATTTATTAACGTAATATTATATATTTTCAACTAAAAAAGTCCAAAATTCATTTGCTATTTTGTCTCTTGAAAAATATTCCTTTACAAAATTGAATCCATTTTCGCCCAATTCAGTCATTTTAATTTTATTATTATAAGCTTCATCAATTTTAACTGCTAAATCGTTATAGTTTTCTGGTTCAAAAAACAATCCTGCTTTTGCTGAATCGATAAATAACTCTTTAGCTTCTCCTTCAACACCTAAAATAATTGGTTTTTTTAAAGCTAAATTTTCAAA
>CAYTJB010000222.1:1810-3169 GCA_964437995.1 uncultured Bacteroides sp.
TTCTATGCAACACAAAGTACTAAAATTTTCAAATATTTTTGAAGGAATAGCACCTTTAAAAAGTTCTAATTTTCGCAAAGGAATTATAGAAACATCTGTTGCCATGAGGGTTTCTTGCATTCTCACTTTAGGAACTGCATCAAAGAAATAAATATTTTCTAAATTTAAATTTGATTTCAAATTCAGAAGTTTTTCTTTTTCAGGACCGCTTCCTAAAAATATAAACTTAATTTTCAACTGATTCAAAAGTATTTCGGCAGCTTTAACAATAACTTCAAGTCCTTGAGCATGGCCTAAAATTCCTGCATAAATTAATAAAAAATCATCTTTATCAAATCCATTTTCAACCCGCCAATTATTTTGAATAGTTTTATTTATATTATAAAAATTAATATCAACACCATTTTTAAGCCAATACACTTTTTTATTAGGAAATCGAGATGAAATATTTTTACAAATACCTTGTGTTTGACCTGTAATTAAAGCTGCTTTTTTGTAACAAAATTCTTCTAAATAAGTTGATAGCTTTAACATAGCTTTGTTTGTTACCAAGCCTAATTTTTCGGCACTTTCTGGCCAAAGATCGGAAACGTTAAAAACCAATTTTGCTTTTTTAGCTCGCGAAAGCAAATAAGCTGTAATTCCTAAAAATAAAGGAGGCGACTCTACAAGTAATATATCATGTTTTTTTATTTTTAATAGCCCAATAATTAACGATGTAAACACAAAGGAAAAATAGTTCAACAAACGACTAATTATTGATTTACTTTTACTTACATAAATCCATGCACGATGTATTTTCATTATGCTCATTTCCTCACAAAAATAAAATTTCCCTTTGTATGCTTTATGAATTTCCATTTGGGGGTAATTAGGCATAGCGGTAAGAACTGTTATTTCAGCTCCTTTTTGTTGTAACCTAACAGCTAATTCGTATAAACGATTTTGTGGTGCACCTACTTCAGGAGGAAAATATTGAGTTAATATTAAAATTTTCATTTTATATCTTTGAAAATGAATTAATATGTTGCCCTATTTGTGTTGTAGTATTATCAGTAATTATAGAATTACTACCGACTAAAGTGCCTATTGAAAGGTGAACGTGGCTGCCGATTTTACATTCATGGTCAATTATAGCAGCTGTATTCACTATCGTATTTTTACCAACACTACTATATGTATTGATAACTGTATTTGCTAACACCACGCTTCCTTCTTCAATTGAAACACTTGAACCAATAATAGCTGAGGGATGAATAATAGTTGCTGGTTTTATATATTTTTGGGCTTCATAATATAGTTTCTCACGTATTGAGTTATTGCCAATAGCAATTATAAAAAAATCAGCAACATTGTTCA
>CAYTJB010000222.1:3179-4864 GCA_964437995.1 uncultured Bacteroides sp.
AATTCATTTTGCGACAATATAACTTTATAATTTTCACATATTTCGCTACCCACAGACAATGCAGAATCAACAAACCCGACAATTTCATATTTCCCTTGCAGCGTTATAGCATCAATTAGTACTTTTCCATGCCCACCAGCACCTATCAATATAATTCTTGGTTTCATCGTTTTTGAATTAATGAATAATATTTTTCTTCAACCAATTTCATATTATTATCCCAAATAGCACGTTTTCTAATAATTTCATCATTTATTTTTGCTGCAACAGGCTGAATTTTATCATAATCATTATATGTGTTTAGTATTATTTCCGATAAATTTTCCACATCATTTATTTTTACCAAAAACCCATTTTCACCATTGTTAATCCATTGATTATTAGCTGCTATGTCTGTTGCCACACAAAGCACACCACAAGCCATTGCTTCGTTTAATGAAATATTGTTTCCATCCGACAAAGATACAGTAATAAATACATGAGATTGATTTAATATTTCGGCAATTTGAGGCTGTGAAATTTTTCCCAAAAAAACTGTACAATCTTTCAAACCCAAGTCCGAAACCATTTTTTCGATACTACTTCGTTGCGAACCAGACCCAATTAAATTTAACTGAACATTTGGAATCTGCCTTTTTGCATTGGCTACTGCTTTTAAAAGATGTGGAATATTGTAAATAGGCTCGAAATTGCGAGTACTTGTAATTACAAATTTATCTTTAGGCAACTGCCTATTATTTGCATTAAATATAAGAGGATTTATTCCAAAAGGAACAACCGAAATTTTCGATTCAAGAACACCTAAATCCTTAATAATAGTTTTCATGTGTTCTGCCATAGCAGTAATCCAAACAGCTTTTTTGAATGCAAATTTTAATAAAGTTCGAACAATTATTGATTTTTGTGGACTTATTAAAATATCAGACCCTAAAGTAGTTATTACATAAGGTTGAAAATAACACAAAGCACCTGTTATGCCATAGCTGGTTGCATAATGGGCATGTAAAATATCCGGTTTGATTTGTTTTAATAATTTTATGATTTTAGGAACAGCTAATAACGTCCTCCAATTCCCTCCGGAAACTGCTATTTTACCAACATCAATAAAGTGTACTTTTGCCGACTCTATTACTGAATCTCGAAATGTAATAAGATGTATTTCATGCCCTTGTTGGCTAAAAAAATCACACCATCTTTTAGTATGAATACTAAGCCCATCGGCTAAAAAGCAAATTTTAAGCATCCTTTTTGGGATTTAAATAATAATCAACTGTTTTTTTTAAACCTGTTTCGATTCCATAAGAGTATTGAAAAAATTCTTTTATTTTTTCATCAGAGTAAGCTACTTTATTGTTTAAAGAAATAAGTTTTTGAAAAAAATGTAAAGGAAGTAATAACTTTAAAGATTTAATTACTAAAAAAAACAACGCTGGGATATATATTATTTTACAATTAGATGCTGTATGTTTTCTTATTATATCCACAAAATTAATCAATGATATGCTTTCTCCAATATTGTACGTCCCATTAATCTTGGCATTGTTCAAAAGAAACAATATATAGGCTGCAATATCAACAACATAAACATAGTTTACCATTGAATGTTTCGAACATAAAAAATATTTTTTAGTTGCAATATGCTCAATTATATTCTTCAAATGGTAACGTGGATGTTCTTCTCCAAA
>CAYTJB010000222.1:4874-5223 GCA_964437995.1 uncultured Bacteroides sp.
AAACATTAGTTGGGCGAATAATTACTAAATCCCTATCTGTTAATTTTTCTTTCCATAATTTTTCGGAAATCAATTTTGTTCTTTCGTATTCATTTTTCGGAAAACATTGTGTATTTTCATTCACTATTACTTTTTTAGAACTATATTGCATTCCAACAACACCAACACTACTAAGATGTATAACTTTTTTAACTGAAGATGTATTTATAATCTCTACTAAGCGTTCAACTGCCTCAACATTGGTTTTCCAAAAATATTCGCTGTTATAAAGCTCGGCTGCCATGTGGATAACAACATCTGATTCCTTTACAAACTCGCTATAACTATGTGGATTGTTCAAATCTCCCTT
>CAYTJB010000223.1:0-929 GCA_964437995.1 uncultured Bacteroides sp.
AATATATAACAATGGGAATTTTAACACAGGCATTAGGCTTAATTTTAAGTTTATCTATACTTGTACTGCTCCACGAAGCAGGACACTTTGTTTTTGCAAGACTTTTTAAAACAAGAGTTGAGAAATTTTATTTGTTTTTTGACCCATGGTTTTCTCTTTTTAAATTTAAAAAAGGAGAAACAGAATATGGCATTGGATGGTTGCCTTTAGGTGGTTATGT
This sequence comes from uncultured Bacteroides sp., assembly GCA_964437995.1. Taxonomy (GTDB): domain Bacteria; phylum Bacteroidota; class Bacteroidia; order Bacteroidales; family JACABE01; genus JACABE01. Next base: position 221 of record CAYTJB010000223.1, read on the forward strand.
GAAAATATCAGGAATGATAGACGAATCAATGGACAAAGAAGCGTTGAAACAACCACCTCAACCATGGGAATTTCGCTCAAAACCAGCATGGCAACGCTTGCTTATTATGACTGGTGGCGTTTTGGTTAATTTCTTATTGGCTCTTTTTATTTATTCCATGATATTGTACGCATGGGGAAGCGAATATTTGCCAGCAAAAAATGCAAAATATGGATTGCAATTTAACGAAGTTGCTTTAAAAGCAGGTTTTCAGAACGGCGATAAAATTTTAAAAATTGACAACCAAGAAGTTGATGATGTTAATGATATTTCTAAACGTATTTTAATTGATGCTTCAAAAGCAGTTACGCTTGAACGCAATGGAGAATTAACTACGATTACTTTACCTGCTGATTTTACAAAGCAATTACTGGCTGCTAAAATTAAAACATTTATAGAACCTCGTTTCCCTTTCGTAATTGAAGAAGTGATAGCTGGAAATCCTGCTGCTAAAGCTGGTTTGCAAAAAGACGATCAAATAATTGCAATAAATACAGACACTACACTTTTTTATAATGATTTTACAACAACAGCAGCAAAATATAAAGGGAAAGAAGTAGAAATTAATTTTTTACGTAACAATATTGCTCAAAAAGTAAAACTTACTTTAACTGAAAATGGTAAAATTGGTGCTGGGGCTAAGCATTACAAATATATATTTGAAACAAAA
>CAYTJB010000223.1:939-5222 GCA_964437995.1 uncultured Bacteroides sp.
TTACTGGCTGCTAAAATTAAAACATTTATAGAACCTCGCTATCCTTTTGTAATTGAAAGTATAACGAATGGAAGCCCTGCTTCAAAAGCAAATTTAATGCAAGGTGATCAAATAATTGCAATAAATAATGATACTACTTTTTTTAATGATTTTGGAGTAAAGGCAGGAAAATACAAAGGCAAAGAAGTAGAAATTAGTTTTTTACGTAACAATATTACCCAAAAAGTAAAACTTACGTTAACAGATGAAGGTAAGATTGGTGCGGGTCGGAAGCATTATATGCGGATATTTGAAACAAAGAAAACAGAATATAGTTTCTTCGCCTCTATTCCTGCTGGTATTAATTTAGGTGTTGAAACATTAGGAAATTATGTTAAACAATTAAAATACGTTTTCACGAAAGAAGGAGCACAACAAGTTGGTGGCTTTGGAGCAATTGGTGGCTTGTTTCCTAAAAGCTGGGATTGGATGCAATTTTGGAACATGACAGCATTACTATCTGTTATTCTTGCATTCATGAATATTTTGCCCATTCCTGCATTAGATGGTGGGCATGTAATGTTTTTGCTTTATGAAATGGTTACAGGTCGTAAGCCCAACGATAAGTTTATGGAATATGCCCAAATAACAGGTATGGTTATTCTTTTTAGCTTGTTGATTTTTGCCAATGGCAATGATATTCTGAAGTTGTTTAAATAAGGAGTTAAAATACTATGCAACAATATCTTCAATTACTTAAACACGTTATGGAAAATGGCGTTCGCAAGGACGACCGTACAGGCACAGGTACGTTAAGTACTTTTGGCTACCAAATGCGTTTTAATCTTGAACATGGTTTTCCGCTTTTAACAACTAAAAAACTGCATCTTCGTTCAATTATTCATGAATTACTGTGGTTTTTGAATGGCGAAACAAATGTTAAATACCTAAATGATAACAAAGTAACAATTTGGGATGAATGGGCTGACGAAAACGGAAATTTAGGCCCGATTTATGGCTATCAATGGCGCAATTGGAAAACCAATGAAGGTAAACATATTGACCAAATTTCGCAAGTAGTAGATTCATTGAAAAACAATCCTGATTCAAGACGTCATATTGTGAGTGCTTGGAATGTTGGCGAAATTGATAAAATGGCTTTGCCTCCCTGCCATGTTATGTTTCAGTTTTATGTTGTTAATGGCAAATTATCCTGTCATTTGTATCAACGAAGTGCAGATATATTCTTAGGCGTTCCATTCAATATTGCCTCTTATGCAATTTTGTTACAAATGATGGCTCAAGTAACTGGTTATCAGGCTCACGAATTTGTTCATACCTTAGGTGATGCACATATTTATATGAATCATATTGAACAAGTTAAAACTCAACTACTACGCGAACCCAGAGAACTACCGCAATTAAAAATAAATAAGAACGTAAAAAGCATTTTCGATTTTAAATTTGAAGATTTTGAACTGATAAATTACAATCCGCATCCGCACATAAAAGGGGAAATTGCGATTTAATTTTTTAAAAATAGCATTGCGATTATCGTATTTTAAAAACAAATAATCAAAACTACTCATGCAAACACCGTCTTTCTTACAACATGGTGATAAAATTGCGATTATTGCTACAGCCCGTAAAATTTCTCAAGAAGAACTAAAACCGGCAGTAGAAATATTTCGGAAATGGGGATTTGATGTTGTTTATGGCAGGTATTTACTTAGAGAAGACAATCAATTTGCAGGTAATGACCAAGAAAGAGCCGAAGATTTACAATGGGCGTTAGATGACGAAAATATAAAAGCAATTATTTGTGCCCGTGGAGGTTATGGAACAGTTAGAATAATTGACAAAATTGATTTGACAAAATTTTCGGAAAAACCAAAATGGATTATTGGTTATAGCGATGTTACTGTGTTGCATTCTCATATACACAACCTTTTAGGCGTTGAAACGTTGCATGCAACAATGCCTATTAATTTTCCAACAGACGGAATGGAAAACGAAGCTTTAATTTCTCTCAAAAAAGCATTAAACAACGAGAATATTCAATATACATTTGATTGTCATCCTTTAAACCGCAAAGGAAATGCGGAAGGAATATTGGTAGGTGGAAATCTTTCTATTCTGTATAGCTTAATTGGTACAGCTTCTGATATTGACACCGATGGTAAAATATTGTTCATTGAGGATTTGGACGAATACCTTTATCATATTGATCGTATGATGATGAATTTAAAACGCAGTGGGAAATTAGCCAATCTTGCAGGTTTGGTTGTAGGCGGAATGTCGGATATGAAAGACAATACAGTAGCTTTTGGGAAAACAGCCGAAGAAATTATTTCAGAAGCAGTTGCAAATTATTCCTATCCTGTTTGTTTTCAATTTCCAAGCGGACATCAGCAAGATAATAGAACTTTGATTTTGGGAAGAAAAGCAATCTTTAATGTAGGTGAAGCTGTTGAATTACAATTTGTTGCTGCAAACGAAAATGAAAAAGGAATATTTTCTGTTTTAAAAAAATCTTTTATTGCTATCCTAATGATAACTGTTTTATTTGCATTTATTTACGCAATAATAAAACTGATTAATTATTTATTGGTGTAAAAAATATTAATTATGGCAGAACATAACGAATTAGGAGCTGCTGGCGAAAAAGCGGCAGAAATCTTTCTTAAAGAAAAAGGGTATGAGATTTTAGCAAGCAATTGGCGTTTTGGCTCTGACGAAATTGATATTATTGCCAAGCACAATGGGTTTCTCGTAATAGTTGAGGTAAAAACTCGCTCTACCAATGCGTTTGGAGAACCAGAAATTGCAGTTACCAAACAAAAACAAAAGTTTTTAATAAGAGCTACTCAAAATTATATTATGCAAAAAAATATCAACGAAGAAACTCGCTTTGATATTATTTCAATTGTTTCAAAAAATGGTAAAAATATTATCAATCATATTGAAGACGCTTTTTATCCTTCTATAAGTTATTGATTATAAACTACATCAATTTTTTATAAACTTGCCACCAACGATCAGGAACTTCATCGGCTAATGCTGTTTGATAATCAGCGTAAGAACAAGGCACCAAATAATGACGTTCGTATTTGATTTTCATATCAATAGGGCAAGGAACTTCCATCCACCAACGATCACTTTTTTTACTTTTATAAAAAATAATTTCGTGGCTATTATCTTTTATTGAAACATAGTATTTTTTGTAATTCTCTTTGTCTTTGTAAGGGAAATCGTATTTACGATTGTAAAACCCATCAATAAAATACCATATCATTTGTGCTACCAAATGAGAAGTTTGCCCGTTGTTGTCGAAAGCAGGATTGCATTCATAAAACCCAATTGAAGTCAACTTATCGCTCATGCCAGCATAACGGGCAATCTGACAAACGTCTTCTCCATTAAATCCATTGGGCGTTGCATTTGCATTTCCCGGAGCATCGGCTTGACGAATTGCCGAAACATCAATACTTATCATATCAGCATTGCGAACCAATGGTTCTGATAATTCTATTTCCTTTTTTATTACACCCAAACGGTACGCATCAAAATACAATTTCTCCATTAGGTCAATAGCCTCTTGGTCAACAAAATATGTTTGATAGCCAATGTTGGTATAATTAAATAAAAAATTAGGCTGGTGTAAAATAATTTTACTTAAATAAGCTTGGGCATTAATTTCATCATCTACATCGCCCAAATCAAAAGCATTGTCAACAGTAAAAATATTAATGATTTGCCCTAATTTTTCGTAAGCTCTATAATTGGCAAAACATAAATCTTGGCTACCACCAATAATAATGGGTATAATTTCTTTTTTAATGAGTGTGGCAACTACTTCGCTTAAAGCAAAATAAGTATCTTCAACCGTATGTCCTTTTTTAATATTTCCAATATCAGCAATTTTGTTCTTTGCTGAAGAAGGAAATAATTGATAAAATTTCTTACGAATTTCATTGGGAGCATTGGCACTTCCAAAATTATTAAAAGATTTACGATCTTCTTTTACACCTACAATAGCAATATCAACGCCTTCCAATTCTGGAAAGTTATCTTCATCAGTAAAAGCAGGAATAATATGTCCTAAACGTTCACGTAAATCATGATAATCAATATCTTCATTTTTAAAACCAACAGGTTCTAAATAAATTTTAATATCCATAAATGCTTCTTAAAATATTAGGTAAAAATATATTTTTTATTCAAACTATTTCAGCATTTTACATTTAATTTTTAAACAATATTTCAACAGCTTGTTTTACAATTAATTATATTTTATAATTTTC
>CAYTJB010000224.1:0-5188 GCA_964437995.1 uncultured Bacteroides sp.
TTTTTAAAGTTATTCAAAGATATAAAAAAAACCGTTTGAATTAACAAACGGTTTTAAATTAACTAACCAATATTTAATTATGAAACTTATGCAGCGGTAAAATCACCATAAATGATTGCAGCAGGTTGTTCAACTGCTAAACCTACTTGACTTTCGATTCTTGCAGTAATATTGTTTGTCACAAAGTTTGTTCCCTCAGTTTCGCTAAATTCCAAAGAAAGCCCCTCAGTTACAATCTTGTTAACACGTGACCAATCCCCAACATAATACTTATTAGCAGCAAGCCAATTCGCTTTATAAATTGGAATACCATTGATTCTCAATTGACCACCTTCTAAAGTAACAATACCCGGTAAACCATAACCAGCTCCAGTTGATTTCTCAGTTTTCAATATATCCCAATAATCGGCAGGTCTTACTACAATTCCATTAACTGGAAAATTCAATCCTTCTTGCGTTGCAATTTCATTCAACAACATTTCAATTTTGTTTTTCCCTGTTATGATTTGAGCAGATGCAGTTGCAGCAGCAGCCAAAACAGCGTTAAAGATTGTGTTTTCAGCAATCGCATAATCACGTCTTAAAGCTTTAGGAATGAAAGAAGTTAAAAACGGTAAGTTGTTAGCCATTTTTTTAGAATAGCGAGTGAAACCAGCAATAAAGTTGGTTGCTAAATCTACCATTGTGAAATCATAGTCACGTTGTGACTTGCTAGATCCTTCAGTTTGAGTAGTGATTGAACCTTCGCCAGCACCTTCACGTGGATATGTATAAGTACCACCTGCAATATTAACGCTTCCAACTAAATCAGCAACATTTACAAGTTGTCCCGGTATCATTACAACATCGTTGTTGTAACTTCTAGGAGCGTCACCTGTAACATTTGCTAATGTCATATTTCCAACGGCTTTAACTTGCAAAGCGTTTCCTTTACGAACATTTGAAATACCTTCAAAGTTATCTTTGATAGATTTTACCAAAGTATCTTCGTTTTTAGTTTCAATTGCTTTTTCTTGCAATTTAACATCTAATTTGTCGATGTGATCCTGAGCTTCTTTCAATTTCAATTCCATTGCATCGGTAACTGCTTTCAATTCGGTTTCGAATTGGTTTTTGTTACTTGCAGAAAGTTTAGTTTCAAACGCATCGATTGCGCTTTTTACTTCTTGAGCAGTTTTAGTTTCTAAACCGCTTTTAATGTTTGCCAATTCGGCTAATAATTTTTCGTCCATTTTATTTGATTTTTAATGAGTTTGTAAATGATTTTAATGTTTCTAATGTAAGCGGCTCATTTATCAAAGTGTCAGTTTCTGACGGCTCATCGGTAAGTGCTTTTAATAAGTTTTCAATTTGTCTTAATCTTTCGTCTGAGTAATCCAAATTATATGATTTTTCGATTAACTCCATTATTCCATAATGTGATTTAATAGATTTAATATCTTGTACTGTTGATAATTGATTTGCGCCCCAACTGGATAAAAAAGAATATTCCATTAATTTATATTCTTTGATAATTGATTTGTCTTTCTGGTCACGTTGCATAACCTTGTATCCAATTGACAATTCAGCATTCAATCCGCTTTCGTGCATCAATTTAATATCAGTGAACATATCTTTACCTAAACTTTTGTTTAGGTTGAATTTAGAAGTAGTCAAAAGTCCGTAATTATCTTTTGTATCAATTGACAAAGGAACGCCCACCATCATAGTTGGATTATGGTCTTTCAGTACTCTAATCCGTTTAAAATTTTCGGTTACTGTTTTGTCAAAAGACCCAAATGCACTAATATCACCATCGCTATCTTTAAAGTTGTAAACATTGGCATAAGCTACCACCACGCCTTTATTTTCGTCTAAATCTTTGAGCTCTAAATTTGATTGCTTAAATTCCATAATACAAATATATAAAAGTTATTTTTAATTAATCTAAATAAAGTTAAATTATTTTTCTAATCGGCAACCCATCCTTATCAACTCTTGGTACTAAAGCTACTTTGCATCGACAATTTATCACATTACCACCACTTGTGCGTGTTTCTCCATTCGTTTGGTCACCCGGAAATGATAACATTTCACCGCTTACATTAAAATCACTTTCATACGGTACTGTAACACCGTTCATGTGATAATGGTCAAAGTTACCCTTTGGAGGTCTGCGTGTTCTATTATCTTGCGCACTAATCCAAACTTTATCCATTACCAAATTAGAACTATTGCCAGCCATTATAGTTGAAGCATTGGTTATAGTAGTTGTTTCAGTTCGCGCTATTCGTAACGATTGATAACGAAAATAACCCTGTTGTTCCAATAGCCTTGCAATATCTTGTGTGCTTAAATTCTGCTCATAACCTTGTGAAATAGTATCTAAAATAGATTGAATTAAAGTTGAATGAACGGATACTATATTTTGTCCTGCGTTTTGTTGCAACCAAAGATTCATTAATTCATTGAATAAATTATCACCGAATAATTTTACTCGTTTTAATTTTTTATCGACTGAATTATAAATAGGTTCGCCAACGGTTTCATATAAATCAAAATACATTTTTTCAATCTTTTCTTTTGGAATATTTCCAACTATCAAAGCATTGTAGGTTGATTTACTCATATTTGTAAAAGGAATATCTTTGATTATTTTACGGATATGTTTGCGCACTATTCTAAATGCGTTTTGCTCGGAACGTAATCGATATTTATCACTTACAACTATCATAATTCTCCGTCCGTAACTGCTACATCGTTAATATTTACAATTCCTGTTGGTATGTAGATTTCATTCATCATATCATCTTCGATTTCCTCATAATTGAATACTTCTCTACGTTCGTTTAATGTTAGTGGCACTTGATTAATCCATTCAGCCATAGTTTTCATATCGGTTTGCATTTCTGGCAATTCTGATATATCGAAGTCTATTTCAGTATCTTCATACCCTTTAAATTTTTGTATAAATTCCATATTTAAGTATTCTGCCAACAAATCCAAATCAGGCTTTATATTATCGGTAACAACACGTTTACGGGCTTCATTCATTGTATCAACTCCAAAGCCTGAGCCGTTTTTTTCTTCATTCAATAAATCAATATTCCAATTTAAACAATTTGCCAAAGTACGTCTGTCATAACTTAAATAATCAAATGGCTTTAATTCATCGGTTGTTAATGCTATTCTTGTAAATCCAAGTTTAGCACTTGAACCAGCTATATTAGACAATCTATTAACGTCATTATCCATCTCAACTAATCTATCTTTTAAACTTTGTCCTTGTTCTGCTGTTAGTGGTGTTGCACCGTCTCCAGCGTGAATAAAACCGTAAACTCCGCTATTAAGCATCGTTTTAGTATTATTGTCAATACCATTGTTTGAGCTGTTTATGTTTCTTATCGCAGCCATTAATTCACTAAATCCGTATAAATGCGAACCTGAGTTATCATAAAAAGGATTGGCACGTTTGATATGAATAATATTTGCAGCAGGAAATTTAACAAATTGATTGCCTTGCTCCATTATGAAATAGTCAATAGGATTATCAACACTTAATAAATTTGCATTAGGCTTTAATACAATTTGCATCCAATGAGATGGTAAAATATAGAGTTGCACAGGTTTGCCAGCATTCATCCCCTCGCTAACGGTTTGTTTATATAAATAAACATTACCACAAACTTTTAAATATACCTTAAACAAGAAAAATATATCATTCCAACTTTGATTAACATTTGGTCTTAATAACGGCATTGGTAACTCGCTATTGGTTTTATAAGCTTTCTTTTGTAGTTTTTTAATAGACAGCTTTTGTTGGAATGTAGGGTTATTTGGAAATGTTTTTAGTTTTTTAACCGCTTCTTTGTCGTCAATTTCTTTTATGCAATATGGAACTGCTGTAGTTTTAGATGCCATTTGATTAACGATTGCATTTACATCGGGATTGTTTCCATACCCTTGTACTAATAACGTTTCTAATGAACGATTATAAGTTGAGGTTAAACCACCAACTAATTTATAGATTGATTCGTTAAATAGGTTCTTATTTGGATTTGTGAGTGCATCCCACGCTAATTTGATTCTGTTTTTTGCCATTATAAAAGAATTTTATTCAAAGATATATAAATTTTAATTAAAATGTGAAAAACTTTGGCGATAATTCAAACCACAACCTCATCATAAGCGCATCTGTGTAGTCTGGTGAGTGTCCAATTATCTCTTTTACCTTTTCTTTTGGTATAATTCTTAACTTTCCATCGCTATCTATTTTATCCCTTTTTACTTGTTCTAATTCTTTTATAATTAAATCCTGTAAGTATCCGTCTGGACAATCTATAAATACTTCATTACGTTGTATTTTTTCAGCTAATTTATAGTAACATTGCGTTTTTAGGTTTTGATATTCCATTAATTGATTTTCTTCTTTTAATGCTTTTGAGTTGTTCACAAACCCTTAATACATCAACTACACCGCCACCAACGCCATCTTCATCTGCAATAATATTCGAGTTTGGTACTTTATGTTTCAATGCTAATCCTCTTATTGCTTCGGATGTTTGTGTTATGCTAGATTTATCCAAAGTAAATATTTCAATTACTCTAAATCCTGACCAAACACAAATAACCATTTTATCGCTTCCATAACGTGCAATATCAGCACTAATGTACTTATCGCCATCAATGACAAAATCATTCGTAAATATATCATTTATTTTATCAAATGATATTAAAGATGCAGGGTCGTTATCATAAGCCCAATCGCCATAATACAACCTTCTTTTACTTGTTTCATCAAGTGCTAATAATGATTCTAAATAAGACGGGTGTAAATGTGGGTTGTCAGTCGGTAATGACTGAATAAATTTACGACTATTAGATATACTTCCATTTGTTGATGGAATATAAAACTTTGAATATACCCAATTTTTAGAAGGGTTGCAAGTTCCTAATATTTTAGGTGTTATATTGAAGTCGTTTAATTTATAACGAATACGTGAGGTTACAATTTGCCACGCTTTATATGATATTTGATTACATTCATCTACGAATGCGCCTGTAATCTCTAACGAACCTAAACTATCAAAGTTTGGATCACTAGGATATTGATAGAGGTCTTTTAATATTATTTCGCTTCCATTATTCCAATAAATAACACCTGATTGATTATTAATATTAAATTGGTTTGATATTTTAAGATTTGAAG
>CAYTJB010000225.1:0-3473 GCA_964437995.1 uncultured Bacteroides sp.
CCGTAAGTTTCGATAAGCACATTGCGATTAAACTCTTTAATAATGGAGAAAGTATAGGCATTCATCAATCCGGCAGCACTACCATTGATGGCATTGATAGTAATTTGTAGTTTTGCTTTATCTTCACGCATCAAATTACGTTCGAAATGCTCAGGAATTTGAAGCACCATATCGGCTTTGTTTGTTTTGAGGTCGGTTTCCGCAATTTTGTATGCATCAGAATAATTAACAATAGTATAAAAATCAGAACCTTTAAATTTGCTTATCAAAGATTTGGATAAGGATGATTTATCCATATCGGCAATGTGCAATTTGATGTTTTTCATCTCAAAAGTTGCCGCATAAGAAAGCACCAATAATTGCACGATAGGAAGTACAAATATAATCGGCAGCATTGTTTTGTTCCGAAATATTTGTGTAAATTCTTTTTGTAATATGTATAGTATGGTTTTCATATTAACCTAATCTTACTTTAAATTTTTTGATACTTAATCCTATAAAAACAACTGTCATTACTACAATAATTAAAGTTTCTTTCCAGATGTATGTAATGCCAACACCTTTAAGCATAATAGCTTTAATGATAATAATAAACCAACGTGGTGGCACAATATTGCTAAACACTTGAAGTGCAATTGGCATATTTTCGATAGGAAAGATGAAACCAGAAAGCAAAATGGTAGGTAGCATCAATGCAAACATCGAAATCATCATGGCGGTTTGTTGGGTTTTGGTTACGGTGGAAATAAAAATCCCTAACGACAATGCCATGATGATAAATAGCAAACATTCGCTCATTAGTAAAAATAAGTTTCCTTGTACTGGCATTCCAAATACCGTGAAACCCAGCACTAAAATAATTATAGCGATCATAAATGATATAAAAATGTAAGGAACTACTTTTCCAATTACAATTTGTATAGGTTTTAAAGGAGAAACAAGTAATACTTCCATGGTACCAAGTTCTTTTTCGCGGGTAATAGAAATAGAAGTCATCATTGCCGAAATTAGCATCAGCAAAATAGTAATGGTGCCTGGAACAAACATAAAAACACCTTTTAATTCTTCGTTATAGAGCATTTTTACTTCGGGCTCTATTTGCATCGGTAGCTTTTGATTTTGCATTATTTCTTGCTGGTAATTATTAATAATGGAAGTAGTATAATTACTTAACAAACTGGCAGTATTGGGGTCGGAAGCATCGGCAATTATCTGAATACTTGCGTGTTTTTCTTTTTCGAGTTTTTTTGCAAAATCATTTTCAAAAATAATAACTTCTTTAACTTTTCCTTTGCGGAAACTTTCTTCAATTTGGTTATAATTACTAAGGTTTTTCTCCAATTGGAAATAACCTGATGATAATAGTTTGTTGGTAATTTTTTGCGTAACGGCATCTTTTGAATTATCCAAAATGGCAATGCCTGCATTATTTATTTCGTTGGTAATGGCAAAACCAAATAATAAAATTTGCACGAAAGGCATCCCGAACAAAATAATCATGGTACGGTAATCCCTAAAAATGTGATAAAATTCCTTAATTACAAATCCTTTGAATCTTTTCATTAAATTAGCTTATAAAGTTCATAAAGTAGAAAGTTTGTAAAGTATTTGGTATTTCTTATCATTTATAATTCATAATTATTTTCAGCCTCTTGCTAATCTTAAAAAAACCTCTTCCATATTGTTTGCGTTGTATGTTTTCATCAGTGCTTCGGGTGTATCAAGTGCTGCAATTTTTCCGTCCACCATTATCGAAACACGATTGCAATACTCCGCTTCGTCCATATAGTGTGTGGTAACAAAAACGGTAATTCCATTGTGAGCTGCTTCGTATATCATATCCCAAAACTGACGACGAGTAATAGGATCGACTCCTCCTGTAGGTTCATCTAAAAAAACTATTGTTGGATGATGAAAAATGGCTACAGAAAAAGCCAATTTTTGTCGCCACCCTAATGGTAAATCCTTAATTAATTTGTCTTTTACTTCTGTCAAATTTAATTTTTCAACTAATTGATTGGTTCTTTCTTTGATCTCTTTGCTGGAGATACCGTAGATACCACCATAAAAGCGAATATTTTCTACCACCGTTAAATCTTCGTACAACGAAAATTTCTGACTCATGTAGCCAATATTTTTCTTAATTTTTTCGGTTTCATGATAACCATCAAAGCCTGCAACGTTAATTTCGCCCGATGTAGGTTTCGATAAACCGCATAGTATCTTAATTGCCGTAGTTTTTCCGGCTCCATTTGCACCTAAAAATCCAAAAATTTCTCCTTTATACACATCAAATGTCAAATGATCATTGGCAATAAAATTGCCAAACTTTTTTACTAAATCTTTTACTTTAATAACAACAGAAGCCTCTCCAAAACTTTCAATAGTGGAATTTTTATTATTTTTTGTATTTTGAATTGTTTGTGTCATTTAAAAAATCTTTGTGTCTTTGTGCCTTCGTGGCAAATCAGTTGTTTTTACTCATTAATCGCATAAAAGCATCCTCAATATTTGGTTTAATTTGTTTGATTTCGATGGAATGATGCGATTTGCTTTCCAAATATGTTTCAATATCTTTTTGATTTCCTTCATGCAAAGTCAAATGCACGTATTGACCAAAAAGGTGTGTGCTTTCGGTAGTTTTCCACGCTTGTAAATCTTGCATTAAGTGATACATTTCGGCTGTTTTAATAGCAAAAAGTGGTGTATCGAATCCCTTAATAATATTATCGGGTGTATCGGTGGACATGATATTTCCTCCTTGCATCAGGCTAACTCTGTCGCACAAACTTGCTTCGTCCATATAGGGCGTAGAAACAATGATGGTAATACCATTTTCTTTCAGTCTTTTAAGCATTTCCCAAAACTCTTTGCGAGAAACAGCATCAACACCGGTAGTTGGTTCATCCAGCACCAATATTTCGGGTTTATGAATCATAGCACAACAAAGAGCTAACTTCTGCTTCATCCCACCAGATAATTTACCGGCAGGACGTTTTTTAAAAGGTTCAATTTGTATATAAATATCTTTGATAAGTTCGTAGTTTTCGGTAATAGTAGTTCCGAAAATAGTAGCAAAAAAGCTTAAATTTTCTTCCACCGATAAGTCTTGATACAACGAAAACTTTCCGGGCATATATCCCGTTATATTTCTGATTTTTTTATACTCTTTTACTACATCAAAGCCTGCAACTGTTGCTGTTCCACTATCAGGCAATAACAATGTAGTCAATACTCTAAAAAGTGTAGTTTTGCCGGCACCGTCAGGACCAATAAAACCAAACAATTCGCCTTTGTTTATTTCAAAACTAAGGTTATTGATAGCGGTAATGTCGCCGTATTGCTTGCTGATACTTTTTACTGATATTGCAGGTTCTAACATTTTGTATATTTATTTTTTAGTCCGAAGACGGAAGTCCGAAGATAGTGGCTCAACTTCCGACTTCTTTTTTACTTTATAAACTTTACGAACT
>CAYTJB010000225.1:3573-5093 GCA_964437995.1 uncultured Bacteroides sp.
GAACTCAATTGCTCCTTATCCAATAAGTTGTTCTGCCTAATCCCATCCATGATTTGCCAATATATCCTCTTAACTTTAATTTGTCTTTTGATTCAAAAGCGATATAACCATTATAAGTTTTGCCTGATTTGGCATCGTAAACTGTACCATCTTCCCACTTTTCGTCACCGTCAAATTTGAATCCGTTTACAAAATTCATACCTATAATAGCACGCTCTCTCAATTTTACATCAGGATTTTTCTTATCTTTTGATGGCTTAGCTGTTTCTTTGTCGTTGGGTTCTTTTAGCCATACGATTTTACCATAATATTTATCACCAATTTTATAGATTTCTACTTTGGCTTCGTTGTTTTCAGTAAACCATTTCCCAACTATATCATCTGCTTTGTTTTTTTGTGCATAGGTTGTAACACCTATAAATAAGCTAAAAAGGATAAGTAAAAATTTTATTTTTTTCATATTTTATTTTTTAAAAATTTACCACTAAGACACTAAGAACACTAAGTTTCACTAAGATTACTTCTTCAGTCTTTCGACTTTCAACTAAAAAACCACTTCTCCCGGCATGCCTATTTTCAACGTACCATCGTTTTTAACGATTACTTTTACAGCATATACCAGATTAACTCTTTCTTTTTTGGTTTGAATAATTTTTGGTGTAAATTCTGCATTATCTGCAACCCAGCTGATTGCACCCTCATAAGATTTGTTTTCTTTTTCGTTCTTATCCACTAAAACTTTACATTTAGCACCAATTTTAAGCTGAGGAAGTTGGTCGCCACTTACATACACCTTTAAAATCATATTATTTAAGTTAGCAACTTTATATAAAGGTTTACCAAAAGCAGTAACTTCGCCTTGTTCGACATATTTTACCAAAACAGTTCCGCCTGTTTCATCAATAATGTATGATTTTTTGATAGAAGATGCTATTTGCTCTACTTGTTTTTCTATACCTGCAATTTCGTTTAATACACTACTATTCTGCGTTTGAATAGAGTTGATTTGCTTATTAATAACATCAATGCCACCAATAACATCATCTACTTGTTTTTTTGTAGCAGCTCCGTCTTTGTTCATTTTTACAATCCTGTCTTTATCAATTTCAAGATTTTGTTTTTGTTGTTTTAACACATCAATTTGAGCCGTTATATTATTTATTTTAGACGAAACTGCCTCTTTTTGAGCCAATAACTGTTGTTTTTTTAGAAACAAATCTGTGGTGTCCACAAATCCATAAGATTCGCCCATTTTAAGGGTTTGTCCTTCCTCAATATTGAAAGCAAGCAATTTCCCGTTTGCCTGTGAGGAAACAATTACTTCGATAGCTTCAAAGTTGCCGTAAGCATCCGATTTATTGTTATTATTGTTGCAAGAAACCGCTGTAAAAGCAAGTAAAGCAAGCATTAGATATTTGTTCTTCATATTTTTATTTTTTAAATATCGAATTTCTTTGTGTTATGTTTTTTATTGAATTAAATTTACACTAAAACACTAAGAACACTAAGTTTCACTAAGT
>CAYTJB010000226.1:0-5089 GCA_964437995.1 uncultured Bacteroides sp.
GTTTTCTTATACTATTAAATATCAATAAATTAATAAATTTTAAACAGATGAAAAATACATTCAAATACTTTATGGTGCTTGCTATCGCAAACACCATTATTTCTTGCAGTAATTCAAGCAACACAAATACAACAGACAATACTATCAATGGTTTTAACGAACTTGAAAAAGCAAGTTGGTTAATCGGTGAATGGCAAAATAATTTACCCGAAGGAAATGCAACTGAAATTTGGGAAAAGAAAAACGACTCTGCATTTGCAGGTAAAAGCTATTTTGTTGTAGGGAAAGACACAGTTTCTTCAGAAACCATCATCCTTGAGCAAAATGGCAAAGAGTTATTTTATATTCCTACAGTTAAAGACCAAAATAACGAACAGCCAGTAAAATTTGCCTTAACTTTTTCGACAAGCAAACAATTAGTTTTTGAAAATCCCAAGCACGATTTTCCTCAAAAAATTTCTTATACACAAATAACAAATGATTCTTTGTTGGCTGAAATTTCAGGAATGATGAATGGGAAACAAAATTCTCAAAAATTTCCAATGACAAGGGTAAAATAAATATAGACGACAACCTAACGACAGACAGAAGAGCAGCCGATAATTGAGTAGGTTGCCTTATGCAGTAATTAGCTGGCAGGGAGAACCTCTCACACCACTGTATATGAGTTATCTAAATTTAGAAATAAACAGAGAGGCTATTAACTGCTATCAGGCTTCATGCAAAAAATAGTATAATTTTGTAATATATGTACCAAAAAGTGTAATTTTGGTACATATTATAAAAACATGAGACAAAATGCACCATATTTCCTCAATAAAAAGTCTTAGTGTTTTAGAACCTTAGTGGTAAAAAATCAACTCAAATGTGCACTTATCAAATGCAAAAACTCTTGGCGGGTTTTATCGGTTAAAAATGCTCCAGTAATACCGATACGCAATATGTAATAGTCCAAAAAAGCTGGACTAAACATATTGTCTATCGGTATTTACCACTGCAAAATTATAAAATAATCCTTTGGATTAATTCATAATCAGCATTGGTATAAAATCGGAAGTAGTTGATACAGAATTTTGCTTTTAAATGCCACGCATTGATATGCAAAGGTGTTTGGCTTCACGATAATGTAAATTTAAAGAAATACTTTATATATTAACTTTGTGTTCTAATTTTAGGGAGTATCATAGTTCTTTTCAATCTCTTGCTTTAAATCGTGTAAAGCACAATTGTTGCAACTTGATGTACAACCATCGCAACCACTTTTTGGTTTTGCAAAAGATTGGTAAATTCTATAGCCAACAAATAATAATGTTGCTAATAGGATAATATAAGTAATAATTTCTTGTATCATGGCATCAAAATAATTTTGGGAAAAACACCCAAATTGTTTTATAGGCACAAAAAACTGAAAATGCTAACATTATAAAAGCCCAAAATACAGCAGGCAAATGGCTTGCTTCGCTCAAATTTTTTGCATCACCGGCAGTTTTAGGCGTTTTAATAGCTATTACCATCAAGTTTATGCCTGAAATTACGGCATCTGTTAAAACTATAAATGAACATAATAACGAAAATCCATACATCAGCATAGCATCTTTAGTATAAATTACAAATGCTGCAATGGCAATAAAGCTTATCAACCAAAATATTCCATAAGCATTTCTTACATAGAATATTAAATTTAAAACTGCTATTCCAATTAATATATATACAACATAATTTTCCACCTTTTGTTCGATAAGGTAAAAGCACAAATAAGCAAACAAAGCCGAAGAAGGATAACCCGCCAATGATACCAAAAACCTGCTAAAACCATTTTTAGTTGCAGTAAGTGCACTGCCAGAAGTATCGCTAAATAAGTCGATACGATGTACTTTTCCACTCAATATTAATGCCATAAAAGCATGTGCACTTTCGTGAATTAAGGTATTTACTACACGAAAAAACTTGCCAATAAATGGCAAACGGCATATTACTAAGCTCGAAGCCAATAGAATATAAAAAATTACGGTGTGATTTTGAAAAAACTTTTCCATAAATTTCTGTAACTAATCAGTTTGATTTTTATTATTATTTTCTCTCTTTATAATTATCGTTTATGTTTTCAGATATTATAGGATGTCTCTTACAAAAAGTTAAACCACTAAGGCATGGAGATCACTAAGATACACTAAGAAGTTAAAAAAAACTATTCCAGTAAAATCCTCAGTGTTTCTAAGTGTCCTTAGTGCCTTAGTGGTAAAATATTTTTTTTACTTTCAACATTATTCTAAAATATAACCTTCCCATTTAACCTTAGTAGAATATTGATTACCACACAAACCTTATTTCTTTATAAAATAGAACACAACCTCTTTTCAACTCATAAGTATTTCAAGTACTTTAGGCACTTATAAGTACTTAAAAGTTATAAGTAGCACTCAATAATACTCTACAGTTATTGTATTCTGAAGTGTTTTTTACTTTTCCTTTTATATCGGGAGTTCCATAAGCTATAGCGGTATATTCAAATTCGCTGCCAAAAACCAATTGCCCTGTTGAGTAGGTAATACGTGGAGCTATACGATACACATAATCAATATTATTAATATTACTACCGCTACCGTAAAATTTACCTTTGGTTGCTAATTCATTCGTAAAACCTAAGTTCTTAGTAAAACCTCCAAATATACCAAATTTCCATTTCAAACCTTTGGTTGTAACGTCCATCCAAGCATTTACAGTTTGCATATTGCCATATTTAACGCTTCCATTGGTAGTGTCAATAGCTTTTTCGAAATAACCGCCCAACATGGTATGTTCCGAAAGATTTTGCCCCCAACTACCTTGCATTTTTATATCAATCATTTTAAATGCCAGTTTTACAAAACCAACAGCAGCCAATGAAGTTACTTTTGCATCGGTTTTATAATTGCTATCGGTAACTAATCTGGGTTGTAGCATTTTAAAATCGCCACCAACACCAAACAAATGACCGTTTGTGCTATATTGCAACTGCAAGTGCATATTGGGAATTACAGCATTACGCATATAAACAGAGCTTGCACCTAAAGGACCTTGGCTTGCATAATCTCTTTGCGATGCAGCCACAGCAATTACTTTAAAATACCCAAAACTTCGAGCAAATCTCACTTGAATATGACGCGAAAAAGCATGGAAAGGAGCTCCTGTATTTAACGAAAGTGTTCCGGGTAACATTTCAGGTACATCAAAAGGATGCCAATATTGACCAATCAACAATTCGCTTTTTTGCCAGTTGAGTTTTAAATAAGCATGACGCAAACGAAAGCCATTGTTATCATTATTGGTTTGTCCGGTAAAATCGCCTTCAAACAAAGCAGATGTTTTAGCTCCAAAAGCTTCGGGTCCCCATACGTTTGCCGTTAAGCGGGTAATCATGGCTAATTGATTGAAAGAAGGAATTGCATTAATATCTTTGCCGTTTTTATCTACTTTTTTAATATCAGGGTAAAGTACCAGCATGGTTTCGCGTCCACCCACCGTTTGGCGAGTATCGAACATTAGTTGTGAATTAACAAAACCGTTAAATCTAACACCAAATTTCGTAGAATCTTTTTGCGAAAATGATGGCAAAGTAATAAATATACTTGCAATAACAAGTAAAAAGGTACGTCTGTTTTTTTTCATGTGTTTATATTTATTTTGTTTATTGATATTCAGTTATTTAAAAATTTGTTGCAAAACACTAAGAAAGTTAAAATTTCATGTTCATGCTTAAATTTAGAACGCGGATAACGCTGATACGTTCCGTAAACGCGGATTTATACTGATTTTAAAATCCGTTTTTATCCGTGTTTCCCTTTAGGAATCCGCGTCATCAGCGTTCTATTTTTCATTTCGACTTCGCTCAATGACCGTAACTTCGGTCTTCCGACTTCTGTCTTCTGGCTAATATTTCCAAATTATAATCATTCCCTTGTGTGTCAAAATTTATTTGTCATGGATGTTTCATTTGATTTGTTTTTTATGATTTTAAGTAAGGTGGATTTTCTTTATAACGACTGGGGATATGAGTATTTTGAGAATTTATTTACACTTAGCTGTCAACCATTACAAATTTTTGTGCGAGCAAAATGCTTGAATTACCACTGAAACCCTTATTGCTTATAGCCCTTGTTAGCGTTTCGTTGTTTTCTATTTTGTCGTTTCGCTTTTCATTTTTTCGTTGTGAGCTATCCCTTTTTACCATTTTTTCTTTAGTCATTTTCTTCGTAGTAATATGAGTAGTCAATTCCTTTCATAAACATTTCGCGGTCGTTTATTTTGGAGGTGAGTGCATTATTCAAAAGCGTTTTTAGAACACTACTTTTTGTTGGACTTAGCATCATTGCGTTCATGTAATCTTGCTTGCTTATTTTACTCCAATCCACGCATTTTTTGATGCGTTTTTTTAATATTAAATCTAACCATATTCGGGTGCTTCTGCCGTTGCCTTCCATAAACGGGTGTGCAAGGTTCATTTCTACATATTTATTCACAATTTCGTCAAATGTAGTTTCGGGCATTGCTTCTATTTGCTTTAATGTTTCGCCCAAAAAGCGTGATACAGCAAATTGAAATCCGCCTTTTGAAATGTTCTTTTGCCTAATTTGCCCCGCAAAATCATACAAGCCACCAAACAAATAAGCGTGTATTTGTTGTAAACCGTTGGTTGTACCAACTTCTATGCTGTTGATAAAAGAACTTTCAAACATGGCATACGCTTTTGTTTTGCTTTTTCCATCTATGCTTTCATCGCTGTATGTAAACCATTCAATAAATCGGTTTGCCTTTTTGCTCGGAAATTCTTTACCTAAGGCAATAATACCAGTGTAATCGAGCATATCGGCTAAACGTTTTTTGCCATCTGGTGCAAGAAATTTCAACTGGGTAGTGGCACTAACCACTTCACTGTTTTCTTTCTTCAACTTGGCTTTAAGATATTTCCAATAGTTGCGGGTTTTGGTGTAGTCGTCTTTGTCGGTAAGCAACGCTACAATATCCAACACACTAAACCACCACTTGGCGTTTTGTTCGTCCCAAACGGCTCGCACTTCGCGGTCGTCAAAAAAACGTATGGATATTTTGG
>CAYTJB010000227.1:0-307 GCA_964437995.1 uncultured Bacteroides sp.
TCTTATTAACAAGGTTGTTCACTTTTTGAACCGTACCTAAACTACATTCCGATATTTTCGCAACAGTACGTAACGAGTAACCTTGCTTAATATATTTCAATATTTTCTTTGTCGTTGGCTTGGTTAAAAAATCTTCGGGTGCTTCTACAGAACCAAATTTTCTACCATTATCCTTGTAGGTGTTTTTTGCTTTTGCCGCTGCTATTCCTTCTGCCTGGCGTTCTTTAATTCTTGCAAGTTCGAATTCCGCAAGGGTGGATAAAATACCTACCATTAATTTAGCAAGTGGATTTTCTTTGCCGTCTAT
>CAYTJB010000227.1:317-3257 GCA_964437995.1 uncultured Bacteroides sp.
CAGCAAGTAACTTTTTACCCTCATCACGTTTTCCGAATTCAACCGAACCGCTTATTTTATCACTATATACTTTCATTCCTTTAGGTATGTTTTCTGTTTGGCGTGCGTTGTTTTGCGTAACCGTTGAAACCCTTGTATAATACACTTTCATATCCTTTGCTTTTTTGTTTGTTTTAGCAAATATAGTGTATTAATTTAAACGTGCAACAATTTAATTAACGAAACCCCTTATTTTGTGTTTAAAAAAGTGTAACGAATATTCCTATACCTTCAAATTGTTACAATTCATACGTTTCATTCACCCTATAGAAATTTACAATCTTATAGTTACTTTGGATTGTTCCGTTCGTTTCCTTTAGAGCAAGGCTGTTAACGTGTGCTTCGATTAACTTCCTTCTAATTACTCTTGTTTCTCCAGTTCTAACATCGGTTAAAACTATTTCCCATTCTTGTAGTAGTTCGGTCATTTGATTTGTAATATTAGATTGTGGTTAGGCTTAATCGTACCACCTTCGTATAGATTGAATGCGATATATCCGCTTGTTGCTTTAACTAAATCCATTCCGTACAAATGGCATCCTATTTTTTCAAGTGATTTTATCGCATTATCAATTTTGATAAACATATCGTTCTGTCTTTCGTTGGTGGTTTTGATTCTAAAATCTTTCTGCTCAAATTGGTAATTATTCCAATCGATTTTAACGTCTATTGAATTTATAGTTGAAAGTAATTCTTGGAATTTAGACAGGTCAAAATCTATAAAATCCACCAACTTTTCAACTTTAATATAGGATGGAAAATCAGCGGAGTATTTTTCTTTGATTAGTGCAACAATTACAGCTACAGCGTCGGACTGAAACGTGTTCCAATCTTTCGGCTGTAGGTTGTAACTCTGAACATAGTCCTTTAATAGTTCAATGCTGGTTTTTTTGCTTTCCGCTTCTGCAATATATTCGTTGTATTCATCGATGTTTTCCAATAAAACTATTGGTGTAAATTCTTTCATAGTTACTTTGTCTTATTAATGCTATTATTTAGTTCATATCTCGTTTTTAAGCCACTTTTAGCGGTTACCTTACTATCTGTGCTTAAATTCATTTTAACTTGTTTTAAAGCCAATTTTCTTGCTTTACGTTTTGCCATAAATTCATAGTAGAATTGGAGCGGATGTGTGTACAATTTTATGTAGTGCTGTGCCATAATTATTTATTTAGTTGTTTATATTCTTCGTTGGTTGTTGGGATGTTTATCGGACTGCCAGACGCTCGGAAAATATCACGAATATTGAAATCGTTTGTATCGAAATTGGTGTGCTGTTCAATGGTGGTTTTGGGCAAAGAGAAGAAATACCGAAAAAAAAGGGTTACTGCCCATTGTTCCTTGTCTCTTATTGCGGAATCCAAAACGGATAATGCATCTGGCAACATCGGTTTGAGGGAAATGTATGCATCCAATAATTCGGAGCGTGTTAACTTTCTCTTATCTGTAGGTGAATTGGATTTAGTGCTCCAACCACCATTATTTTTTCTATTGTCCTCCATAAAACTTTGCATCTCTAATTTGCTTTCTTGTTCGGGCTTGTTCTATTAGCATAGGGAAAACATACAATCGCATCCAACTGCTGTAGCTTAAGCCTAAATCCTTAAATTCTTTTAGTAGAACATCACGCTCACTTGGTGTGATTCGTACCTTCAAGAGCTCCGTTTTTAATTCTTTCATCTGTGCCATATATATGTATAATTAGATTGTTCCAATTCTGTTTGGCTTTGAGACCTAATAAGCACACAAAAAACACCTTCAATATGGCTGTATCCTTTGCTGTAGTTGAATCATAAAACTTATTCACACCATTCTCACACCATTGTTAAGAATTAATACCTAATTAATCGATTGATTTTTTCGGTAAGGATATTTGTATCGGTTACCAGGACAAAAAAAAAGCAAAGAACAAACCCAAACCGCTTAACTTTCTTCGTGTTTTTTTCTTGCTTTTTTGATTGTTTACCTATTCAGTTTAGTTAACCCGCATATATAGAAATATGCGGTTATTAAACCGAATGTAAATAGGTGGTGTTTCATTCAGTTTAAACCGAATGCAAATAGATATTAAACCGAATCAAAGCCACTAAATACAAGGGTTTAGCTATTTCACGAATATTCAGTTTAAACCGAATAAGTTTAGTTATTAAACCGAATAGGGGGTGTATTCAGTTTAAAATAGATATTAAACCGAATCAAAGCCACTGTTTATGCGGTTTTAGGTGAATTCAGTTTAGCCGTTTTCATTCAGTTTAAACCGAATACTAAACCGAATAAAAAAACGCCCAATAAATTAATATTGAGCGTCCTTATTTTTAGTCGAGCAAACTAAATTAAAACATCTTTTCTTGCAATAATTTTACCTTCAAATAATATTCACTTTTAACCCCTTTTGTGCTTTTTTCAATAAAATCGTTAATAGTTAGATAAGATATAAATTGCTTCATTACATTGTCACCGCTTTTACATTCGCTAAAATTCTGTTTTAGGTATGCTTTTAAGTCGTTTAGCAAGTCTAAATAAGGTAAACGTTGTAGGTTTATAACCTTTGCCAACATACTATTTATTTCATCGTTAGAAAGTAATTCTTGCGGCTCTAATTTTACAACCCTTCCTTTGCCTGGTGTTTCACACGAAATAAACATTTGTTGTTCTATTCCCCAAACATAACTACTTGAAACGTTGCCCGCATTACGGCTTTTCCCGTGTGCAAAATCGGTTGTTATTGTTCTTATTTCACCTTCCTTTAATACGCCTAAAACCGTTTCGGCTTCTCGCATAATTTCACTACCTATGTGCCCACGTGGTGTAACCGTTCCTTTATTCGGGTGCAAGGTTGTAAGTATTGAAACCTTATATTTCGATGTCAATTCTCTAAACCAAACACGGCATTCTATTGCT
>CAYTJB010000227.1:3267-5036 GCA_964437995.1 uncultured Bacteroides sp.
TAACTACCTTCCGATATTAACGCTTCGATTGTTTGTTTACGCTCTTTTAAGCCCGCCACCATACGCAAACCTACTATATCAATTACTTTGTCCTTTATCGTTTTACCTTGCGTTTGCGAGCGTCTATGTGCACGGTCGAATGAATTCCAAACATCTTCCGATGTCCTTTCGTTGTCCAAATACAAAACCTTTGTAATTTCACTTGAAACGCTTAAGCCTAAAGTATCGATTCCCGCCGTTCCAATTACTGCGGAACATACGCTTTCACAAATAGAAGACTTACCAACTCCCGGTGCTGCGATTATGCAACTAACATTTTGAAAGGTTAAAATTCCAATACCATTAACGAATAAAATAGGTTCACGCTTCGGGGGTTTATTATCCCAATTCGGAACAAATAGCTTTTTGTTTTCTATTGCTGCGGCTTCGGTTATTAATGCTTTATCCAACGCCTCTAATTCTGCGTAACTTGTTGTTATTGGTTTCATATTGTTGCAGTTATTAGATTGTTAGTATTGGTTTTCTTGCTTTTTTCCTTTGCTGCTAATTCCTTCTCGATTATTTCTTCAATGCTTTTATTGTAAATCTTTTGCTCGGTGTTAAAAGCCGCTTTAAATGAACGAATAGCCCCGCAAGAAATAGCATTCTTTTCTGTCTTATATGAATGAATAACCGCAGCTAAAAGCATACCTTCAACTTCGGTTGTGATTGAAGGGGCATAATGTAAAATACCCGCTATATAGTTAACCTTTATTATTTTTTTATGTCGTTCACCAACACCCAAACCCGCTAAAACAGAACATAAATTATTCGTTGCCGTTTTTATGTAATGTTCAATTTTGGTTTGTGCTTCAATAGGTGAATTTTTATATTCTGCTTGTTTTGTTTCTATTGGTGGCGGTGGTGGTGTGAATGTAATCTGTAGCGGTTCGGCGTTTTCGTTAACATACAAATTAGAGTCAAATGCAAGGAACAAAGGTTGTGATAGTTTAGCCTGGTTATCGTCTATCTTATCCACGTACTTTTGTATGTTCAACATCCTTGCAAGAATGTACTTGTTTTGCTTATCACTTAATAACTTATAACGTTCACCTGGTGTTATCTTATCACTTACCAATATTAAAGCCTTTACACCTTGCATTTTGGGGCTTACCGCTACTAATAAAGTGCTTCGGCTTCGTTTCAAAGCATCCAATACTTCGGTTAATTCATAACCACTTATTTCGTCAATATCCAATCCAACAAGGTATTCATTGCTTTCTTTTATATAAACGTTCCCACGTTGCGTAAACGTGCCGTGCGGAGTTATGTATGGTAAGAATTTTTTAAGTTCGTCACGTTGCTCTAAAGGGGCGGTTTGTAAGTTAACCGTTGCCGCTTTTAATCGTTCACTTTTATAGATTTTTACTAATTGCGAAAAGTCTATTTCCGCTAATGGTGTTGTATTGTACAACCCTTTTTTTTCGTCATAGAAGAACGAAAATTTTAATGAATTTTTCATTTGTTTGCCCTGATTAAAATTAAATTTTTAATGCGGGGTGCTTTGAAATCAAAAAATCCAATATCTTTGCTTTGTCTAACAAAAGATTATTGGGGTTTTCAGTTACAAGCTGCAGCCCCTTTTTTTATACCTATCTTTTTTCTTTCGGTTCAAAATTACGTTGTATCTTCCATTGTATCTATTTAGGTTACTAATTCTTATTAACAAGGTTGTTCACTTTTTGAACCGTACCTAAACTACATTCCGATAATTTCGCAACAGTACGTAA
>CAYTJB010000228.1:0-5028 GCA_964437995.1 uncultured Bacteroides sp.
TTAAACCCTCAGTTGTACTTTGATTAGGCGAAATATCAATAATACTCATAGATAACCAAATATTACCAAATTTATCTAATTCCAATAATTGGTGTTGTTCAATTACCCTGATAAATTTATTTTCAGCATTTAAAATCCGATATTCATTAATAAGTTTACAATTAACTTTTTCTTCTTTTGTGAAGTGGAAAAATAATTTTAATAGTGAAATTCCATTTTTTGTTAATTGAATAAAATCATCGGGATGAATCTTTGCATCTAAAAAATGATGACCCTTTTCTTTTATCTGTTTTAAATCATAACCAAGTAATGAGCAAAAATTAGGCGAGTAAAAAACATGTTCTTTTTTAAATAAATCAAAAACGCTGATGCCGCTATTGCCTATACTTGCTAATTGATGCAATAATGGCGTATGTTTCTCAAGAAGTGAATAATCTAATGTTTCGGCAACAAATTCTTGTTGGCTAAGCAGTTGTAGGTAGGTTGTAAAAATTTGATTTTGTTCATTTTCTGTCATAAAATGCTTGATTATTATATACTACAGATGCTTATTTGTTTATAAAACAAACCATTCGTTCAACTTCTCTTGCATAGAAGTTGATTTTACTTTATGCTCAAATTCGTTAGTATGCTTGTTGTAATTGTAATCTTTAGCCCACTCAATATGGTTTTCGGCAATTTGTTTGATAGCATCGGTAATAATATACAAGTCTTCGTTAAGCATAGTAGGATGTAAAGAAACCCTAACCCAACCCGGTTTTTGTGATAAATTGCCGGTATTAATTAAATTGGTAATTTGTTTTGACTTTTCATAACTAACATTTAATAAATAATGCCCGTAAGTTCCCGCACAAGCACAACCACCACGCACTTGTATACCAAATCTGTCGTTTAATAATTTAACGATAAGATTGTAATGAATATCTTCAATATAAAACGACATAACCCCTAAGCGATGCTTGACATTATAAGCTAAAATGTGCAATTTAGGTATTTTGACTAATTCCTCAAAAGCAATTTTTACCAATTCTTCTTCGCGTTTGCGGATGTTTTCAACGCCAATTTGGTTTTTAAGTTCAATGCACAACGCCGTTCTGATAGCTTGCAAAAAACCAGGTGTGCCACCATCTTCACGGGCTTCAATATCATCAATGTATTTATATTCGCCCCAAGCATTGGTCCAGTCAACAGTACCACCACCAGGCTGGTCGGGTGTAGTGTTGTGGTAAAGCGATGAATCAAATACCAAAACACCTGAAGTTCCAGGTCCTCCTAAAAATTTATGTGGCGAAAACATCACTGCATCTAATTTTTCCATTGGGTCGGCAGGGTGCATATTAATATCTATATAAGGTGCAGAAGCTGCAAAATCGACAAAACAAACGCCACCATACTCGTGCATTAATTTTGCCATTGCATAATAGGGTGTTTCAATGCCTGTAACATTTGAACAAGCTGTAAACGAACCTATTTTAAACTTTCTGTCTTTGTATTTCTCTAATTGATTTTTTAATTCGTTTAAGTCAACCAATAAATCTTTGTTGGGTTCAAGTAAAACCACATCAGCAGTAGTTTCAAACCAAGATGTATGATTGGAGTGGTGCTCCATATGTGTAATAAAAACGACAGGACGCTCACTGTCTTTCAAACAAGGTTTTCCCGTTAAATTCCCACAAAATTTTAAACCTAAAATACGTTGAAATTTATTTATAACACCTGTCATTCCAGATCCATAAGTAATAATTACATCATTTTTGCCAGCATTTACGTGTTGTTTAATTTTTTTTAGTGCTAAATGATAGGCATTGGTCATCATAGTACCTGTTTCGCTGGTTTCGGTATGTGTATTACCTACAAAAGGAGCAATTTCTTCAGCTATTTTTTTCTCTATCGGAGCATATAATCTTCCACTTGCCACCCAATCGGCATATATCATCTTTTTCAAGCCATACGGCGTTTGAAAATACAACTCATTTCCTATTATTTGCTGTCTGAATTTTTCAAAATAGCTTTCCATTGTAGTATTATTTAAACTACAAAAATAGCATTAATCTGATGATTTTTTGTTAAGATTTGTATAAAAAAACAGAATTATCAGTTTTTATTCGTTCAATCTGAAGTTCATAGGCATACTAAACTTGACTCTTATACCAATTATCGTTCTAAATTATACATTAGATGATTAAACCCTGTTAATGAAGTTAAATACTTACTGTTTTTTCTTAGGCGTTAAATTCCTAATTCTGCATTATCCATTGCTTCATCCAATGTTTTATAAATACCATTGTTAAATTCCTTTTCCCTAATATCATCCCAAACATGCTCTACAGGATTTACCTCTGGGCTATAAGCTGGTTGTTGTATAAAATGTATATTAAAAGGAATCTTTAGATTTTTAGTGGTATGGCATCCTGCACCATCTATTTGCATTATTACTTCGTTATTTTTATAAACTCGACTTACTTCTTTTAAAAATTTATTCATCATTTCGGTGTTGCATTCGGGCAAAATCAAGGCTGTTATCTTTCCTGTTTTAGGGCATACTGCTGCAAAAACATAAAAATATTCTCTGATGAATTGTTTTTGATGAATTGGTCTTGTTTTGGGCGGACACCAGCCGCTACGTGTTTCGGTTATTCTTCCAAAACGTCCTTCATCTTCAGCAAACAATACAATCTTTGATGTATCAAACTTTTTAGCTTGGATTACTTCTTGAACTTTTTGAGGAAAGTTTTTTTAAAAGCTTCTTGCTCTTGTTTATTGCTCTTTGGATGCGAAGGACGAGCTTTTTTCTTGCTCAAATCATGACGCTTAAGCAAGTTGTAAATGGTCGATTTTGCTACTTTTTTTCGTCCTATTTGTTTTATAAACGCTTCTTTTAACCTAAGTTCGATATAAAAAAAGAGTAAAAAAAAGTTGCATGTTTGGTGTATTATTGTTATATTTGTAGTTGATATACAGCAAATTAACAAAATACACCATGAACATACAACAAGCAAATTTAGTAGAAAATTTTTATATAATAGATGAATTTTGCATAAATTTTGAAAAAACTTTAGCATCGGCATCTTTACCCGAAGATACTCAAAAGAAAAAACGAAATAAACCTTCAAAATTATCAACGAGCGAAGTTATTACAATACTAACACTTTTTAATACAGGTAATTACCGAAATTTAAAGCATTTTTACTTGTTTTATGTATGTCAACATCTGAAGTCTGATTTTCCAAAACAAGTTTCCTACAACCGTTTTGTAGAATTGCAACAAAAAGCCATGTTAGCATTAGCTGTATTTTTAAAAACATGCTGTTTGGTTCAATGTACGGGTGTTTCATTTATTGATTCAACAAGAATAGCGGTTTGTAACAACAAACGTATTCGCAGAAATAAGGTCTTTAGAGGGTTAGCTGAGGTTGGGAAATCTACTATGGGTTGGTTTTTTGGTTTTAAATTGCATTTAATTGTTAACGATAAAGGCGAATTGCTAAACTTTGTGATAACTCAAGGCAATGTAGATGATAGAGAACCAATTAAAAATGAAAGTTTTACCAAAAACGTATTCGGGAAATTGTTTGCTGATAAAGGATATATTGGAAAAGACTTGTTCGAAATGTTATTTCTCAATGGAATTCAATTAATTACACACTTAAAGAAAAATATGAAAGGTGCTGTAATGTCATATACCGATGCTATTTTGCTACGCAAAAGGTCTGTAATAGAAACCATTAACGATGAATTGAAAAAACATCTGCCAAATAGAACATTCTCGACACAGAAGTTTTAGCAATTTCATTACAAACATGCTTAGTGGACTCATTGCATATAGTTTCTTTCCTAAAAAAACCTTCAATCAAAGTAGAATTTCAAGAGAAATCTTCTCAACTTGCTCTCTTTCTATAAATTCCTTATGTCGAACTCAGGTTATAAATAAGTTGACTAAAAGTCTGTTTGCCTACTATCCATTCCTTAAATCAAACTTCTCGATTTTTTCTACTAACGCCTATATTTGTGGCAGTGAAAAACATACCACAATTCTTACACTTGAATCTTTGTTTGCCTTTTTTGTTTTTGTTGTTGTTTATTTTTTTTACAAAAATCTAACTTTTTTTCAAGACATTCTTTTTTTATTTAGACACACACTTTTGGGGTGGTATCAATATTTTGGGCATCGTTACCAACTTTTTGCTTAGTCTCTAATAATTTAATGTAAGCTGATTCCATTCGGTATAAATAAAAAAGGGAAGGTTTACACCTCCCCTTTTCTGTTTTAAATTGATTGTAAATTATTGAAGTACAACTTTTTCAACTTTTGCAAAGTTTTTGTTGATAAGTTTTACAAAATAAATACCTTTAGGATACATAGATAAATCAATATCTTGAGTGTAAGATTGACTATTGTTAGTAAGCTTTTCGGTACGAATTACTTTGCCTTGTACATTTATAATTTGTAAATCCATATTGCTATTTATTCCATTGATATCAATAGTGATAATACCTTTGGTTGGATTAGGATAAATTTTGCAATTCAAAGAATTAGCAATTTCTCCCACTCCAGGACAAGTTTCAACAAGAATTGGATAGTTTGCAGATACCGTTCCATTACCACAAGGGTTAGTTCCTGTAACTGTTAAAATACCTGATGTTGCAGATAAAGAAAAACTAATAGTAACACTATTTGTAGTTCCTGTGATAGTAGCTCCTGTACCTGAATATGCCCAAGTGTAAGAAGTTGCTCCTGTAATAGCAGTTGTGCTATAAGTAAGATTCGATTCACCTTGACACACAGTATCATTACCTATTGATGTAATTACACCTGCAGCAGCTGGTAAAGGAATTATAATTGCAGAAGCAGTAGCTGTAACAGCAGAACATCCACCAGCCGCAGCAATAGTGTATGTAACAGTATAAATACCTGCTGTACTTGTACTTGGAGTAATTGTTCCTGTGGCAGCATTAATAGTTAAACCTGTTGGTAATACTGTGTAAGCACCACCAGTTGTTCCTGTTAGAGTAACATTTACAGGTGAT
>CAYTJB010000229.1:0-5012 GCA_964437995.1 uncultured Bacteroides sp.
TGAAATTTCTTCACCCAATACAGTCTTGATTACTTCCGGACCGGTAATAAACATTTTTGAAATATTCTCAACAACAAATACAAAATCAGTCAGTGCAGGAGAATAAACGGCTCCGCCAGCACAAGGCCCAAGTATTACAGATATCTGAGGTATAACACCTGAAGCTTGTGTGTTACGATAAAATATTTCACCATAGCCCGCCAAAGAATTGACTCCTTCCTGGATTCTGGCTCCTCCGGAATCGTTGATTCCAATAATAGGCACTTTCAACTTCATGGCATGATCCATGATTTTGGTTATTTTTTTTGCATGCATATAGCCTAAAGAACCACCTGCAACAGTAAAATCTTGAGCATAGATACAAATAGGGTGCCCATTAATAGTACCTGTTCCTGTGAGAACTCCATCTCCAGGTAGGTACTTTTTATCCATATCAAAGTCTTTCCCTGAATGTTCTACAAATAAATCATATTCAAAAAAAGAATTTGGGTCTAACAACGCAATAATTCGTTCGCGAGCTGTTAGCTTACCCGTAGCTTTTTGCTTTTCAATAGCCTTAGAACCACCACCTTGTAGTGCTTCCTGCATCCTTTTTCTGAGGTCTATAGTTTTCTGTTTTACTGACATTTCTTATTTTTTTTAGTTAAACCTATTTACCCAATTTTAGATACAAAGGTATAATCTTTTTTTGACAAACATACTTTTTTTAATATTTATGTAGATATATTTTTGTTAATTTAGAGGTAACTCGTTTTGTAATTGTCAAATAATTTGAATGATAGATTAAAATATTTTTTTATTTTTTATCTATAGATTTTTTATAAGTGCTCATTTCAAAAACGGCTCAATTCCATCCCCAATTTCAATGAAAGAAAATCTAAAAACGCCTATTATTCTTTTTTCTAAAGCTTTAACATTCATTTAGCATTTTTTTTAAGATTAATTACTCAATTATTGAAAAAAATACGTAGGTTTGTCGTTCAAAAAAATTAACATAAATACAAATATGAAAAAACTCAAATTTATTGCTTTAATAGGTGTAATTACCTATGTTTCAGGTGTATTTTTTTACGCCCAAGCTTGTACTAATTTTTTAGTAACTAAAGGAGCTTCTAAAGATGGTTCAACTTTTATTACTTATGCTGCCGATTCACACACCTTGTACGGTGAGTTGTATTACCGTCCTGCAAAAGATTATCCTGCAGGTAGTATGATGGATATTTACGAATGGGATACAGGAAAACCATTAGGTAAAATTAAACAAGTATTACATACCTATTCTGTAGTTGGTAATATGAATGAATATCAAGTTGCAATTGGCGAAACTACTTATACAGGTCGCGAAGAATTGCAAGATACAACTGCCATTATTGATTATGGTAGTTTGATGTATTTAGCATTGCAACGTTCAAAAACTGCTCGTGAAGCTATAAAAGTTATGGGCGAATTGGTTGCTGAATACGGCTATTACAGCACTGGCGAATCTATGTCAATTTCTGATCCTAACGAAGTTTGGATATTTGAAATTATTGGTAAAGGCTCACCTGTAAAAGCCGATTCAAAACTATACAGCAAAGGTGCTGTTTGGGTTGCACGTCGTATTCCTGACGGATATATTTCTGGTCACGCCAATCATGCACGTATTACTACTTTTCCATTAGAAGATGGAATAACTTCTATTTCAAGTAAAAATTTATCTAAAATATTTCTTCCAAGTGTAGAAACTGTTTATGCTTATGATGTAATTACATTTGCACGTCAGAAAAACTTATTTACAGGAAAAGATGTTGAATTTGATTTTTCGGGCACTTATGCTCCACTTGATTTTAGTGGTGCTCGTTTCAGCGAAGCAAGAGTTTGGGCTGGCTTTAATAAAGTTTGCAAAGACATGGTAAACTATATTGATTATGCAAAAGGCGAAAATCTAACGAATCGTATGCCTTTATGGGTAAAACCCGATCAAAAACTTTCGTTACAAGATGTTATTGGCATGATGAGAGACCACTACGAAGGCACACCATTAGATATGAACAAAGACTTAGGCGCAGGTCCTTACGAAAGTGGTTATCGTTGGCGCCCACTTACCTGGAAAGTTGATGGCGTTACTTATTTGAACGAAAGAGCTATTTCTACGCAACAAACTGGATTTTCTTTTGTAGCTCAATCTCGTTCGTGGCTACCTAATCCTATTGGTGGTATTTTTTGGTTTGGTGTTGACGATAGCTATACATCTGTATATATGCCAATGTATTGTGGTATCAATAAAATACCTGCTAACTTTGCTGTTGGCAACGGAAGTATGCTAAAATATTCGCCAACTTCTGCTTTTTGGGTATTTAATCAAGTTTCAAATTTTTGCTATACACGTTACAATGTAATTATAAAAGACGTTTTAAAGGTTCAACAAGAATTAGAAAATGGATTTGTAATTCAAACTGCCACTTTTGATAAAAATGCCGAAAAAGTTTATAAAACTAATAAAGCTAAAGCAATTGCTATGATTACTGATTTCTCAAACAAACAAGGAAGTATTACTTTTACAAAATGGAAAGAATTATATGAATATTTGTTAGTTAAATATATTGACGGCAATATCAAAAAAGAAAAAGACGGTAAATTTCAATACAATGGATACACTCAACCTGCATATCCTGAACAACCTGGCTATCCTGAATGGTATTTGAAAAAAATTGTTGAACAAACAGGCGATAAATTAAAAGTTAAAGGTGCCGTTGGACACTAAATCAGTTATTAAGTTAGTAAGTTATGAATAAAAAAGCTGTCTCATAAAACTTAAGACAGCTTTTTTATTTCATATAATCAAATTTAATTAATTTTACCTTTTCATTACAAGAAAATCTAATAGCCCATTGGAAAAAGAATTGCTGCAAATTAACAATTTAACGGTTGACTTTAAAACTGATAGTGGCTTCCATAAGGCAGTGGATGATATTTCTCTTTCGCTAAAGAAAGGGGAAATATTAGGCATTGTGGGCGAATCGGGTTCGGGAAAATCGGTTACTTCCTTGGCGATAATGCAATTAATAAATTGTCCACCGGGAAAAATAACTTCGGGAAAAATTATTTTTCATAAAACAGATGGTTCACAACAAGATTTATTGAAACTTACTGAAAAAGAAATGCGAAATTGGCGTGGTAACGAAATTGCTATGATTTTCCAAGAGCCAATGACATCACTCAATCCTGTGATGAAATGCGGAAAACAAGTAATGGAAGCCATTTTGCTTCATCAAAAAATCAATAAAAAGGAAGCTAAAGCCAAAACCATAGAATTATTTACGGAAGTATTACTCCCAAAGCCAGAAGAAGTTTTTAATCGCTATCCACACGAATTATCAGGCGGACAAAAACAAAGAGTAATGATAGCCATGGCAATATCATGTAAGCCTTCGCTATTGATTGCCGATGAACCAACCACAGCTTTAGACGTTACTGTGCAAAAAACAATACTTGAACTCTTAAAAAGTCTGCAGCAAAAGCATGAAATGTCGGTAATTTTTATTACCCACGACTTAGGAGTAGTTGCCCAAATTGCTGATAATGTTGCTGTAATGTATAAAGGTAAAATTGTGGAACAAGGCAATGCAAAATCTATTTTCAATCATGCCCAGCACCCTTACACACAGGGTTTACTTGCTTGTCGCCCAAAATTAGATGTGCGTCTTGCACATTTACCCACTGTAAATGATTTTATGAATCAAACTAATTTTAAGCCTATTGAAATTAAGCCAAGCGAAAGAAAATACAATCAAAAGATAATTTACGAGCAGCCACCAATCTTACAGATAAAAAATATCAATGTTGAATTCCCTACTAAAAAATCGTGGATGGGGAAAATTACCGAGCATTTTAAAGCAGTTAAAAACATTAGTTTTGATGTATATGAAGGAGAAACACTTGGTTTGGTAGGCGAATCGGGATGTGGAAAAACTACCTTGGGCAGAAGTATCCTGCGATTGATAGACGCTTCGAGTGGGCAAATTATATACAAAGGTAAAGACCTTTCGCAACTCAGCAATAATGATATGCGAGCATGCAGGCAAAAGTTGCAAATTATTTTTCAAGACCCTTACTCATCCTTAAATCCACGAATCAGTATAGGAAGTGCCATTATGGAACCTATGAAAGTGCATAATATTTTAGATTCAGACAAAGCTCGTAAAATCCGAGTAATTCAATTACTCGAAAGAGTAAATATGAGTGAAAGCCATTTTAATCGCTATCCGCATGAATTTTCGGGTGGACAACGACAACGAATTTGCATAGCCCGTGCATTGGCATTAAATCCCGAATTAATTATCTGCGACGAATCGGTTTCAGCATTGGATGTATCAGTGCAAGCTCAAGTACTGAATTTATTGAATGAATTAAAACTTGATTTTAAATTTACCTATATTTTCATTTCTCACGACCTTTCGGTGGTAAAATTTATGTCGGATAGAATGATAGTAATGAAAAATGGCGAAATAGTAGAAACGGGCGAAGCCGATGCCATTTATAGCAATCCTTCATCCGATTATACAAGAAAACTGATTGAAGCTATTCCAATAAGCTAATAATAATATTGGTACTTTTGTATAGTTTTTTTTAAAAGAAATTATCAAAACGGAAATTATTGATAAATTTTTACCGTTAACTGGTTCAACACTACCGTTAACTAATAATACATATAAATTTTCTTTATTTATATTAAAAATTTATTATCTTTGCCAAGTAAAAAAATTAATGTTTAATTAAAATTTTAAAAAAATGAGAAAAATTTTATCTTTTATTGTATTGCTTACAATTAGTAGTACATTAAGTTTTGGGCAAAACTTAAATGTTAAGTCCGCAAGAAAATCCATTCAAGAAAATGGTTATCAAAATCTTAACCAATACTTTGATAAAAACACGCCTTCTAATACGAAAGCAGTTAGCATTTGGTATTCTCCTATGACTACCGCATCTACTTGGGTTGCAGCGTATGGACCAGGAACTACTATTAATATACC
>CAYTJB010000230.1:0-4854 GCA_964437995.1 uncultured Bacteroides sp.
GATAAATTAATAGGTAAAATTTCCCAGTTCCCAACATATTGGTAGTTTTGAGGAAACAAAAAAGCTAATTTAGGTAATTGAAAGCTTAACGTGGTATTGGCTTTAACAATCACATCTTCTGATGAATTGCTTTTATCGCAAAATAATCCTGAAGGAATATCAATAGAAACTATTTCATTTTCTAAATTATTTATATGATGTATCACATTTGCAATGATTCCATCTGTTGGTTTGTTTAATCCAGAACCCAAAATAGCATCAACAATAATATTCTCTTTCTTTATTTTAGGTATTTCTTCAACCGAATAAATTGTAAAAACAGGAATATTTAATTCAGATAATTTTTGATAATTGATTTCAAAGTCTTTTGACCTATTTTCTGAATGATTGATGATAATTACCTGAACATTAGAGCCTATTTCGTACCACATTCTGGCTATTGCCAAGCCATCGCCACCATTATTTCCTAAACCGCAAAATACAGTAAGTTCTGTAAATACATCATAATTATCGTTAAACCAGTGTAGGCAGGCGTTTGCTGCTCTTTCCATTAAATCTAAAGATGCAATAGGTTCATTTTTAATTGTGTAAGCATCTGCTTCTCTGATTGATTCTATAGGTAATATTTTCATTTTATTCAATTTTACAGTGATAGCCTCACTTAAAGTGAGACTATCACTAAACTATTATCTATGTTTTTAAGTTTTCTTCATCTTCCAAATAATACGTATCATCTTCATTTTCATCTTCATCCCATTGATATTCTATTTTTTTAGGACCTTCATTTTTAAAATAAATAGCATAAACTATACCAGCAATTAGTCCCATTAAATGCGATTCCCAAGATATTTCTTCTTGGAAGTTATTTGGGAAAATACCCCAAATCAAACCTCCATAAATAAAAATAACAAACATCGAAAGTGCCATTAAGCGGTTGTGTTTTCGTATAATTCCACTTACAAAAATAAACGCTGCCAAACCATAAATAATACCACTTGCTCCAATGTGAAAAGCCGGACGTGCCATTACCCAAACCCAAGTATTTGTAGTTAAGTAAATGTAAATAAATATTTTAATTCCTATTTCTCTGTAAAAATAAAAAAGTGCAGTGCTAAGAATGAAGAATGGCAATGAATTAGCATACAAATGTTTAATATCAGCATGAATAAATGGTGAAAATAAAATGCCTGGCAAGCCTTCAATTTTTAATGGGAATATTCCTAAATAATCAAAATGAGTATGAAGCATATATTCCACAAACTTTACTAACCATAAGATTATGAGCATAGAAAGTGGAATAATAATGCTATTTAAAAATCTTTTCTTTTCAGCGTTCATTAGTTTTAATTCCTTACTATTGAATAGCAAATCTAATTCAAAATTTTTAATAAATCTAATTTATTGAGAATTGTTTTTGTAATAAATATTTTTTTATTTTTTTAATAATTTTTCTATTTAGATTTGATAGATAAAATATATTTGTTTCCTCTGTTTAAAATTTATTAATCAACAGATATTTAATAGTTTACAAAAGTAAAATTTAAAAAAATTAGTAGATAAGGAATCGCTTTTAATAAAAATGACAAAAGAGAGTTTTTATAAAAAACTGACATTTTGTCAGCAAAACTGCCACTAAAATTTATTTTTACCAAGAATTCTGCCAAAAATGATAATGGCACATCTATTGATAATTGGAAATCGTAATTTTTTGAACACACAATTAATAATTTATAAATACATTCAAAAAAATGGGAAAAATAATAGGCATCGACTTAGGAACTACTAACTCATGCGTATCAGTAATGGAAGGCAACGAACCCGTTGTTATACCAAACAGCGAAGGCAGAAGAACAACGCCTTCAATTGTAGGATTTACCGAGAATGGCGAACGTAAAGTAGGTGATCCTGCAAAACGTCAGGCAATTACCAATCCTAAAAAAACGATTTCATCAATAAAACGTTTTATGGGCGAAACCTACGATCAGGTTTTAAAAGAAATAAAAAGAGTGCCTTACGATGTAATAAAAGGCGAAAACAATGTGCCAAGAATTAAAATTGACGACAGATTGTATTCTGCACAAGAAATTTCAGCTATCATTTTGCAAAAAATGAAAAAAACTGCCGAAGATTATCTTGGACAGGAAGTTACAGAAGCTGTGATTACAGTTCCAGCTTATTTTAGCGACTCGCAACGTCAAGCTACCAAAGAAGCTGGCGAAATAGCGGGATTAACCGTAAAACGTATTATCAATGAACCTACTGCTGCTGCTTTAGCGTACGGCTTAGATAAAAAACATCACGATATTAAAATTGCGGTTTTCGATTTAGGTGGTGGTACTTTCGATATTTCTATTCTCGAATTAGGCGAAGGTGTTTTTGAAGTAAAATCAACCAACGGAAATACACATTTAGGTGGTGATGATTTCGACCATACCATTATAGATTGGTTAGCCGAAGAGTTTTTGAAAGACGAAAACATTGATTTGCGTAAAGACCCAATGGCTCAGCAACGTTTGAAAGAAGCTGCCGAAAAAGCAAAAATCGAATTATCAAGTTCAGCTTCTACCGAAATCAATTTGCCTTACATTATGCCAGTTGATGGTATTCCTAAGCATTTGGTTCGTACCTTATCAAGAGCTAAATTTGAACAATTGAACGATAAATTGATACAAGCATGTATCGAACCCTGTAAATTGGCATTAAAAGATGCTAATTTAACCACTTCAGATATTAACGAAGTAATTTTGGTAGGTGGTTCTACACGTATTCCTGCTATTCAAAAATTAGTGGAAGACTTTTTTGGAAAAACACCTTCGAAAGGCGTAAATCCTGACGAAGTTGTAGCTATAGGTGCTGCTATTCAAGGTGGTGTATTATCGGGTGAAGTAAAAGACGTGTTATTGTTAGATGTAACGCCACTTTCATTAGGTATCGAAACTTTAGGTGGTGTAATGACAAAATTAATTGAATCAAATACAACCATACCAACCAAGAAATCAGAAACATTCTCTACAGCTGCCGATAATCAAACTTCTGTTGAAATTCATGTGTTGCAAGGCGAAAGACCAATGGCTGTTAATAACAAGAGCATAGGTCGTTTCCATTTAGATGGTATCCCATCTGCACCAAGAGGCGTGCCTCAAATTGAAGTAAGTTTTGATATTGATGCCAACGGAATTATGCACGTAGCTGCAAAAGACAAAGCAACCGGGAAATCGCAACAGATTCGTATTGAAGCTTCTTCGGGTTTGAGTGATGAAGATATTAAGAAAATGAGAGCCGAAGCCGAAGCCAATGCAGAAACTGATAAGAAAGCAAAAGAAGAAATTGATAAATTGAATGGTGCTGATGGTTTGATTTTTCAAACCGAAAAACAAATGAAAGAGTTTGGCGATAAAGTACCTGCTGATAAAAAAGGAGCTATCGAAAGTGCATTGAACGAATTAAAAGAAGCACATAAAAATAAAGATATTCCTGCTATTGACGCTGCTACCGAAAAACTAAATACAGCTTGGAATGCTGCCAGCGAAGAAATGTACAAAGCTACACAAGACGCACAGCAAAATAGCGGAAATGCTAATGCACAGCAAAATGCTGGCAATGAAAAAGCTAAAGATGCTGAAGTTACCGATGTTGATTTTGAAGAAGTGAAGTAATAGAATGCTAAATTAATGTAAAAGAGAGGCTTGTATTAAATTACAAGCCTCTCTTTTTGTTTTTTATCAGATTGAACAGAATATACTTAATCATAAAATCTCCAAATTATCCCTAATTTTAGGTTTCCTGCTTGTTGTGGATAATGAGGCATCATATAAAAATTATATCCACTCCAACCACTATTCAAATGTTGATATTTTAAGAATATATTTGCACGTTTAATTTGCATATTAACAAAAATATCTGTGTATAAATAATTGCCAATCTTTTTGTTATCCTGAGTGTAAAACATTCGCAAAGCAGGCATGTAATTATCAGCGTAATATGATGTATTGTAAAACAAACTAAAACCCGGTTGTAAGTAAAGCGATTTTTTAAACAAATGCAAATTAAAATACCACGATTGCATTGCACTGATTTCGGGAATTTTAATAATACTTTTATCGGGTGTATATTGATATACAAAGTCGTTATCAATTTGTAAAAAACCCCAAGTAATGTCTTTGCTCAATTTTACAGATAAAATATTAATCATTTTATCATGCCAATCGGGAAGTGCATCGTTGTTTAAATATACATAATTATTAATTTGATGCAAAGTAACGGAAGTATTGAAACTACCTGATTGATAGCTCATAAAAGAAGTCAAGAAGTTTTGTTTGCCAAAATCATTGTTCCACCTAAAATAATTTGAATAACACCATGAATATATCCAATCTGCTTGTTTTTGAGTGTAATAAATACCCGCAGTTAGGGTTCTTTTTCCTGGGTTCTTTTTTACAAAATCAAATTTTGCAACGCCTTTCAAACTAAAATCGCCTCCATTGTAATCGCCAATTACATATTCGCCGTTTAAGTTTAAATGAAATTTCCCAAAAGCAAAAACCGATAAAGCGGCATAAGGTGTTAATTGATTGAATGAGAAGTTTTTAGCTGTGTCTTTAACTTCAATATATTTTTGTTTTATACCAAAAACTAAATTGAGGGCTTGTGGCGAAAGTGGGTTTTCGCTAACACCGTTAGTCCAAGCAAAGTTATTTTCAAACGATCGAAAATAAACGGAATCGTGCGTAGAAATTGAATCAAAATAAATATTTTTATAGTATCCACTTCCCGCATCTTTATCCACATAAGTTTGTTTTTCAGTTACATAATGAAAAGAATGAGAAATAGTTCCCAGATTAAATTTTCGGCGAA
>CAYTJB010000230.1:4894-4987 GCA_964437995.1 uncultured Bacteroides sp.
GACGCTATCGTTTTTTATGCTTTTAAAATTATAAAACTGTTTTACAAAAACACCGGTTTCTTTCCATTGATTAGTAGCCGACTGGAGACTAAC
>CAYTJB010000231.1:0-4590 GCA_964437995.1 uncultured Bacteroides sp.
CTCTCGCGATTCATTAATTAATGGCAGTTTAACCAGAAAACTTAATTTTAAATAATAATTATTCTTCAAAATTATATAAATTAAAAGAGGTTGCCAAATATTTGACAGCCTCTTTTATTATCTATTTTTTTCTGTTAGAAATTTATTTTTAAGTTGAACGCATACTGATTAAAATTTGAATAATATGGATAGATCGGAATTACTGTTTTATAAACTTTTTTACAATGATTTCTTTATCTGTTGTTATTTTTATTAAATAAACTCCGTCAATTAATTTTTTTATATCAATATCGTTTTTATAATTTGTCAATGTAATATTTTTCACAATCTGACCTTGTAAATTTACTATTTCAACCGTAGCATTTTTATAAATTTCAATAGTCAAATTATCTTTTGCAGGATTAGGATAAATCAAAATATTATTGAATGTAAAATTACTATTCTCTTCAACTCCAATTGAAGTTGGACACAACGACAATACAGCTATTGGAGTATAACTATCCGTTGTTGTTCCATTACCAAGTTGTCCATTTGTGTTTCTGCCAAAAGTAAATAATGAGTCATTAGATTTTAATGCAAGCGAATAATTTGTACCGCCAGCAATTGCTACAACATTAGTAAGTCCAATTACCGGAACAGGAATGTAACTATTAACAGTAGTGCCATTTCCAAGATTCCCATAAGTATTTCTTCCCCACGACATAATTGTACTATCTTTCTTTAAAGCAAGACAATGAAATGCTGCACCTGCAATAGCAATAGCATCTGTAAGTCCAGTTACTTTGACAGGAATAGAGCTATCAAGTATTGTATCATTTCCAAGTTGACCATAAGTGTTTTCTCCCCAAGTCCACACAGTGCTATCGTTTTTCAATGCAATAGAAAAAAACCTGCCACCAGCAATAGCTTTAGTTCCAGTAAGGTTAGTTACTTGAACTGGAATGTTACTATTAACAGTTGTTCCGTTACCAAGTTGTCCTTTACTATTTTTACCCCAAGCCCAAACAGTGCCATCATTTTTAATTGCAAGTGAATGATATTCTCCTCCCGAAACGGCAGTTATACCGATAAGCCCAATTACTTGTGTTGGAATATTTTTGCTAATGATTGTTCCGTCTCCAAGTTGTCCATCAGTGTTTCTTCCCCACGCCCAAACGGTACCATCATTTTTTAAAGCAAGAGAGTGATATCCGGCTTGTCCGCCCGATATGGCAATAATGCGAGAGAGCCCATTAACCAAAACAGGTGTTTTTGAGCTTGTATTTGTGCCATTTCCAAGTTGTCCATCGTTATTATCTCCCCACGCCCAAATAGTGCTATCATTTATTAATGCAAGCGAGTGTTGGTAACCAGCTCTGATAGATTTTATGTTAGTTAAACCATTAACTAAAATAGGTAGTGATTTATCTAATGTATCATTTGCTCCGAGCTGCCCAAAGGCATTTGCTCCCCACGAATTTGCTGTGTTACCATTATTGCAAAGGTAAAGAGAATGCGACCAACCGGCTGCTATATTTTGAGCATTGATAAAATTAGACCATACTATTAAGAATGATGCTAAAAAGATTAGTTTTTTAAATTTTGTTTTCATTTTGAAATATTTTATATTTTGATTATTGTTTTACTAATTTTTGATAAAATTTTTGTTCACCAGATATTATGCTTAGATAATAAATACCATTGGTTTCTCCAGAAAGGTCAATAGTATAAGTTGCATTTTTCATTTGTATATCTAAAGTTGATTGAAATACTTTTGTTCCAATAATATTAAATATCTCAATTTTCGAATATGCCATTTTCAAATTGTTATTTTCAATTTCTATTGTAAATTTTCCATTTGAAGATGGATTAGGGAATGCTTTAATATTAATTAAATTGGAGTTACTATAAAGATTTATCTCAGATGGTTGTTGCATAATAGGGCACAAAGAAGTTGCTTGAACTAAAGTATTTCTTTGAAGAAAAGTGCCATCGCCCAATTGTCCGCTTGCGTTTCTACCACAGCCCCAAAAAGTTCCATCATTTTTATAAATAAGAGAGAAATTTGTTCCTGCAGCCATACCAGCTACATTTGTTATTCCGCTTGTTTGTAAAGGAGATGATCTGTGGGTAACCGAACCATCTCCAAGATTTCCATAAGTGTTTCTGCCCCAAGCCCAAACGGTGCCATCGCTTTTAACAACATGACATTCAAATGCTCCACATGTTGCAATTTTTGTAATTCCAGTTAATCCGCTTACCTGCACAGGAATATGGCTATCTGTTGTAGTGCCGTTTCCAAGTTGTCCATATAAATTTTCACCCCAAGTCCAAACTGTACCATCACTTTTTACGGCAAGAGAAAAAAATCGTCCAGTCGCAATTTTAATAACGCCAGTAAGACCATTCACTTGTATTGGAGTGGTTTGATCGGTTATTGAGTTATTGCCAATTTGTCCACTAATGTTATCACCCCAAGCCCAAACAGTTCCATCGTTTTTCAGAGCGAGGTTATGGTATGTACCAGCTGCAATTGCAATAATTCCTGTAAGTCCGTTAACTTGCATAGGAACAACTTTGTCAATTACTGTACCATCACCAAGTTGCCCATCAGTATTCCAGCCCCAAGTCCACACAGTTCCGTCATTTTTCAGAGCAGCAGAATGCCATCCGCCAGCGGAAATAGCAATAGCATTGGTAATAACAAGAACTTGACCAGGCGAAGTTGTATTAATCGTAGTGCCATTTCCAAGACCACCATAAATATTGCTTCCCCAAGACCATACTGTACCATTACTCTTAAGTCCAAGGGAATGGGCTTCAAGCTGATCTCCACCACCGGAAACACTAATTATACTATTAAGTCCTATCACTTGCACAGGAATGTTCCGGTCTGTAGTAGTTCCGTCACCGAGCTGACCAGAGGCATTTTCTCCAAATGCTTTTACAGTACTATCATTACAAACAGCAAGTGAATGCCATCCTCCGGCTGCAATAGTTTGAGCATTAACAATATTAACACATTCAATACTTGCTAATAATGCTAATAATATTATTTTTTTATAATTTTTTTTCATTCGTTTAGTTTTTAATTTTTTAAATGTTGTATGGAACTCGCGAAAAAATCATTTATTTATGTGTAATAAATTTATATTGCTCGTTTCAAAATATCTTCTGCATATATAATACAATCACAGTAATAATTTTTTTTGAATTCCAATTTTTAAAATTTAGCCAATAATTTGTTTAAAACTTTG
This sequence comes from uncultured Bacteroides sp., assembly GCA_964437995.1. Taxonomy (GTDB): domain Bacteria; phylum Bacteroidota; class Bacteroidia; order Bacteroidales; family JACABE01; genus JACABE01. The sequence continues at coordinate 3,237 of CAYTJB010000231.1, forward strand.
CTCTTAATGAAGCAATAATATTCCTTCCTGGAGCATTAATACCAGATGAATAAGGTCTATAGAGTACATCTGCAATGTTTTCAACGCCGATAGTTAAAGATACATTTTGGTTGACGTAAAATGCAGCTTTGAAATTAAGTGTATAAAAACTAGCAACATAAGCATGTCCATTTTCATCTCGTGCATAAGAGGCGTTTATACGTTCGGTTAATGCCAAATCTTCGTAATCCATTTTAGCATTATAATTTGAATAAAAATCGAATTTGATTTTTTTATTAACAAATGTTAAATGGGTACTTCCAAACATTGGTGCAGCATGCCTTAATGGGTAGTATATTAAACTATCCGGACTTTGTTCTTCTCCTTTTTGGTATGAGATATTGCTTTTCAACCCAAATCCTTTATAGAAGAAATCTATACCAGCTTGTATTCCATAGACATTTATTTTAGTAACATTTTGTATTGCTTGTATATTACTCTTATTTCCCAAATATCTAATTGTTGTTTGCCCATTAAAAACAAAGTCTTTTCGCACCATTGCATCTACTAACCAAGTATAATATATAGTAAAGTCTAATTTAAGCCAGCTGCCGAATGTTTTAATAGTTCCAATTTCTGTGTTGTAAACCTTTTCGGGTTTCAGGTTAGGATTTGGAACAATTAAATAACCAGGAGCAGATTCAAAAACTTTACCCATATCGTCAATATTAGGAGCTCTATAACCAGTTGCCAATATTTATTGGCATTATACACAAAACCTAAACTTCCATTTAATGCATCATTGCTCATTTCAGTATGTTTGAATGGGAAAGGGAAGAAAGTAGTGTCAAAATCGGCAATAATTTTATAATAGCTATATCGGACGCCTGCATTAATCATTAGTTTTTTAGTGAGTTTGTATTCTAAATTCAAATATGCTCCATAAGATTGCCATGTTGATCCATCAGGATAACGAGTAACAGTTGAATCAACTTCTTTTGTTATAACATGTGTAAGCGATGCTATAGATCTTACGGTATTTTGTATTCCTTCAAAACCATAAAACAGTGTTGCTTTTTCACCTATCTTTTTATCAAAATCAATATTTAATGAATGAGCTTTAACAGTTTCTTTTTGCATACGCAACTCTCTAACCATAAATTCTCGGTCGTAGCGACTTTCTTCAAAATTTTGAATAGCTCCAACAATGTGTAAATTATCATATACAATATTAGTCTTTGAGTTTGTAATTCCAAATCGTTGCATATTCCATTTTTGTGGTCCGTAATACCACTCTGCCCATCTTAATTTATTTTTATAAGGACCATCTGTTTTCATCACATATAATCTATCATATCGATTATAGGGAGATGTT
>CAYTJB010000231.1:4681-4925 GCA_964437995.1 uncultured Bacteroides sp.
AACTCCCACGATTTATTTGGTTTAAAACAAATTTTTTGCATAAAATTGGTTTGGCTATACTTTGAACCAACTTGTAATGCAGAATCTTTGTTTGGTACCATATAATCTTTGTTATCAATTGTTTGCACATAGTATTGACGATAAAAATAGTTCACACCTCCAACAGTTCCTGAGCGCAAATCACCATAATCGGCACGAGTAAAACTTGTTACAAAAGCCAAGTTTTTTAACCCGATATTTAAAT
>CAYTJB010000232.1:0-4865 GCA_964437995.1 uncultured Bacteroides sp.
TTTAATTTTTTATAGATTTCAACCCTTGATTGGCATAAATAACTTCTAAATCCATGGCACTCATAAAATCAGTAAAAGGAGTAAGTCCTCAATTTGGCAAAAATTGCTTTTTAGCAGAAAACGCAACTATTACAGGCGATGTAATTATGGGAGATAATTGCAGTGTGTGGTTCAATGCTGTAATAAGAGGCGATGTTCATACTATTAGAATAGGCAATAATGTAAACATTCAGGATGGGGCTATTATTCATTGCACGTATCAAAAAGCAGCTACCAATATTGGCAACAATGTATCTATTGCCCACAAAGCCATAGTGCATGGTTGCACAATACACGATAATGTGCTTATTGGAATGGGGGCAATTGTAATGGATGGTGTTGTAATTGAGAGCAACTCCATGATAGCTGCAGGAGCTATTGTGTTGGAAAACACTATCGTAGAATCGGGTTCTTTGTATGCTGGTATTCCTGCAAAAAAGATAAAAAGTTTAGATAAAACACTGATTGAAGGTCAAATAATGAGAATTGCAAACGCATATCCAATGTATGCAAGTTGGTATGATAAAGAATAATTTTAGTTTTTTAATAAAGATATTAAACACTAAAACTTATAATTGCACCAACAGCACTACCTTTTGTCCATTCCGCATTACGTCTATACTTACTAATTGCCCTTTTTGCAATTGTTTGAGGCGAGTCATGTATTCATAAACATTCTTTACAGGTTTGCCATCAATGGCTACAATAATATCGCCTTTGAGCATACCAGCTTTATAAGCAGGTCCATCTTTTCTTACCATATCGGCACGTAATCCTTTATCGTCTTGCGAAGAAAAATCGGGCATAATGCCTAAGGTAACTTTTAAATCACCACCATAATTACTGTTGGTTTTTGAACCTGATTCTTTAAAAGTTAGAGATTTACTACGATTAATTAAATTGGAAAGTAAAAGATACGTAAAATCAAGCACTTGCTTTTCGCCAATGTAATTTATGCGTTCAGCATTATCAAAAGGTGTATGATAATCTTCGTGTGCTCCCGTAGTTAGAAAGAAAACTGGAATATTTACCCCATAAAACGAAGCATGGTCGGAAGCTCCATAGCCTTCGGGCGAATATTTTAAAGGAATGGTAGTGCTTTTCTTTAATTCATTTAATAAATCTTCGCTTTCTGTGGCTGTTCCTGTTCCACTGATAAGGATATAAGGTTCATCTTGTTTCATACGTCCTATCATATCAAGATTTACCATAGCTTTTACTTGTTTAATGTCAACAGGTAAATTCTTTACAAAAAACTTTGAACCAAGCAATCCCAATTCTTCTCCACTAAAGGCAACAAAAATTACAGATCTTTTTAATTTGTCTTTTTCTGCATTTAATTTTTGAGCCAACTCTATCAACCCAGCAACACCAGATGCATTGTCGTCAGCACCATAATGAACAGCAATGGTATCGGGCATTCTACTGCCAGATCCTTCACCACCTAAGCCTAAATGATCGTAGTGTGCACCAACCACAATATATTCGTTTTTCAACGTAGCATCGCTGCCTTCAATAATTCCGTAAACATTTTGTGTTTGTTGTTTATTAATTACCAATTCTGTTTTTGCCAATAGTTTTTCAGCTATCAAGAAACTGTTACTTTGTTTTTTTTTGTTTATTGAGGCTTCTAATTCCTCAATTTTCTCTTTTTTTGTGTTGGCTAATAGCTGATTTGCCATTTTACGCGTAATATTTATTATTGGCAAATTAGCAGCAGAAGGATTTTCATCTCCTTTCAATGGTATTAGCTCGTCAGATTTATTAATTTCAACAGGTGTAACAAAAATAACTCCAGCCGCTCCTTTATCAGAAGCTAAGAGGGCTTTATCACGTTGACTAACATATTCGTTAAAAGAGCTTTCATTTTTGGCTAATTCCGGATGACCACGCATTATCATAACCCATTTGCCACTAACGTCAATGCCTTTATAATCGTCCCATTTTAAACTATCTTTATTTATTGATAATCCGTAACCAACAAATACTATTTTGGCTGATAAAAAGGCATTTTTTGAAAATGATAATGGAATAAAATCTTTCCCTATTTCAGAATTCTGTCCATTAAAACTAAATTCGTTTTCTTTTCCTAACGAAACGCCCGTTACAATTTCATAATTCTGTAAGCCGTTGTCATTCTTGAATTTCAAACCTACTTGTTTAAATTGCAACTGAATGTATTGGGCAGCTAAAACCGCTTCTTTAGTTCCTGTTTTTCTGCCTTTTAAAGAATCGGAAGCCAAGAAGCCAATAGACGACTTGAGTTCATTGGTAGTTATTTCTGTATTGTATTGCTGTGCAAATAATGCAAAATACAAAAATAATTGACTGAATATTAGTATGTAGCGTTTATTTTTCATGGTGTTTGTTATTTAAGTTTTATAATAGAACACTGATGACACAGATTTTCACTATTAGTAACTATTTATTTTCTTTGTAATCAATATATTCTGGTTTATATTTGTATGATTTTACAATCTCGAAAATTGCATCAGAATATTTTTTAAAGTCTTCTTCATTTCGAGCAGAAAAAACAACATACCCAACTGCTTTTTTCATTTGAACGTAAAAAACTCTTTCATAGCTTTTGTAAGAGCCTCCCTGATAGTCCATTATAATATATTTACTATCGTCTATTTCTTCTGTTTTCAACTCTTTATGAAAAAAATTAGGATCTTCTTTATTAAATTCTTGAATTGCAAAATCAATAAACTTATCAATCTTCTCAAAATTCATTGAAGCAATTTTAGCATACATAATAACGGGTGAATCATTCCATGAATATCCATCAAGGTATAATACACAAGGTAATCCCATTGAAAATCCTGATTTGTTATCTAAAACCCATTTTTGGGGAGCATCAATTTTATATGCAGCTTTTGGTCCAAATATAATCCCTGCGGGAAACTGATCTTTTTGATTTGTTTGAGCAAAACAAATTGAAAGTAGTTGCGAGATTGTTACAAAAATAAATATTAATTTTCTCATAATGTTATTTTTTATAATAGCTACTAACCTATAAACCAACTCCAGAAACTTTAATATCATTGTTTTATTCTTTAATTATTACATTAACCGTATCCCATTTTCCTCAATCATAACACGTTTTTCGCGAAAAAGTTTGCCAATGGCTTTTTTAAATACTTTTTTGCTAATTTGTAATTCTGTATAAATTTCATCGGGGCTGCTATTATCGTTTAATTCGCAATAGCCATTGTTTTGCTGTAATAAATTTATTATTTTTTCTTCTGCCGAAAGGACTTCTTTAAAACCGGGTTGTTGGAGGCTTACATCAATTTTACCATCATCTCGTACTTGTTTTACCCAAGCTCTTAATTTTTGCCCGGGTTCTACTTCGCAAAACAATTGATTTTTGAAAAGCATACCCCAATGTTTCTGATTTACAATTACTTTTACGCCCTGTAAAACAGATTCACAAACCAATATCTCCACCTCATCGTTGGGTTGAATCATAATTTCGTTATCACGCAAAAATTTATTAATATGTTGAGTAGCAACAATTCTATTTGTAATTTCGTCAACATAAAGTCGTACCAAATAAGATTGTCCTGTAACCATGGTTTCTTTTTGTTCGCGAAAAGGCACCAATAAGTCTTTCATCAAGCCCCAATCAAGGAAAGCCCCAAAATTTGTTTGTGATTTTACTTTTAAATACGCACATTCGCCCACAATTGCATAAGGTATTTCGGTAGTTGCAATAATTTTATCTTCGGAATCGCGGTAAATAAATACTTTTATTTTATCGCCCACATCAACTCCTTCTGGAATGTATTTTGTTGGCAATAAAATACTTGCAGTTTCGTCGCCCGTTAAAAGATAAGCTCCTTGTTGAATTATTTTTTCAATCTCAAGCTCTGTATATTTCCCAATTTCTACCATAAGTATTTATTTTTTGCAAAGTTAGCATAAATCTGAGAAAATAGTTTGTAAAGTTTTTAGTTGGAAGTCAGAAGACCGAAGTCGGAAGATTGAAGTCCAACCCATAACGTCTTCATATAGAGGCATGAGGCAATCTAATTAATTATGTTCAAGATTGCTTCACTTCGTTCGCAATGACAAAACAAAAAATCGCATTAAAAACAAAAAAACAAAAACTATTGCTGATATATCACATTATTTTTCTATTTTTACACTGTATTAATTTAACCTATAAAAAAATGACATAAAATTCTAAATGACATTATAATAAAGCGTTAGCTTTTATTTAAGTTGGTGAAATCTGGAAAATTTCTATTGGTACATAAATAAAGTAATAACGCTCATGCTACGGCGTGGGCTTTACTTATTTGTACCAAGGGCGTTCCAGAGCCTCACTGACAGAAAAGTTTTGTTCCCACGCTTTTTTATTGTCATAACCGCCACATTGCTAAGGGAATAAGCAAAAAATCAACTCATTTACTTTTAATTCAAAAAAATATCAAAATGAAAAAAATAAAATTATATCTATTATTTATTGCAGTTCTTGTAACTACAAGTTTTGGTTGCAAAAAAGATGATGAAACAACGACACCGGTTAATCCCTTAATAGTTTCTACAAGTTTAGAGTTAACTATTAACGACTTTATATTAGGAACTCCGATTTATCTTGCGTCAGTTAAACTTTATCCTTCGCAAACCGATTTTATTAATTCTACAAATCAAGTTGGTGCAACTTTATATTCAGATGCTTATGGTAAAGTGAAATTCACAAACTTATCGGCTATGAAATATTACTTTTTTGCTCAAGATGGTTGTAAAAACAATTATTTAGGTAATATCACGACAACTTCACCCTTAACTCAAAGTATAAATAATACACTTAGTAT
>CAYTJB010000233.1:0-4808 GCA_964437995.1 uncultured Bacteroides sp.
ACTTATCGCTTACTACTTTTCACTTTATGAACTTTACAAATCCCGAATCGTTCCTTTCAGAACTAAGCAAAGCTTAACTTTATAAACTCAATTAATCAATTACCCATGTATCGCCACTATTCAGCAAGTCGTCCATGTTTTTGATTTTTGAGTTTTCTTTAGCATATTTAATTTGTTCTTCAACCAAATCGTCGTAAGTTGGGTACATTGCTGAACGAATAACTCCTAAAGCTATTGGTAAATGTGGTGGAGCCATTTTGGCAAGCATTAAATGTACGCCGGGATCTTGCTCGTATTGGTCGTGAACCATAATATCGTCTTCGGTAATTCCATTTTTGCCAATTTCAACAATTTCTAAATGTCCATTTCTCATGCGAATACCTTTGTTCTTTTCTTTTCCGAAAAGCATAGGTTCGCCATTTTTCAAATGGATTTGATGGTCGTCTCTTAAATCTTTTGAGGTAATTAAATTATGTGTTTTATCAGCAAAAATTACACAATTTTGTAAGATTTCAACTACTGAAGTTCCATCATGACGAGCAGCTTCAAAAAATATTTCTGTCATCATTTTAGGATTGGTATCTACGCCTCTTGCGAAGAATGTTCCTTGTGCACCTAAAATCAATTCACCCGGATTGAAAGGATGTTCAATAGTTCCTTGTGGCGAAGTTTTGGTAACACTTCCCATTGGTGTAGTAGGAGAATATTGTCCTTTGGTTAAACCATATATTTGGTTGTTGAACAACATAATATTAATATCTATATTTCTGCGAATAATATGGATAAAATGATTTCCTCCAATTGCCATTGAATCGCCATCACCTGTTGCCATCCAAACACTTAAATGTGGATTTGCTATTTTAACGCCCGACGAAACGGCAGCAGCTCTCCCATGAATACCATGAAATCCATAAGTATTCATATAATAAGGAAAACGTGAAGAACAGCCTATACCTGAAACCAAGCAAAAATTTTCTTTTCGGTATCCTATTTTAGGAAAAACATTAGCAACAGATGATAATATTGCATGGTCGCCACATCCGGGGCACCATTTTACCATTTGATCGCTTACAAAATCTTCTTTTGTTAGCTCAACTTTTGATCTTTCTACTGTATAATTTTCCATGATTATTTCTCCTCTAAAATTTGGTTAAACGCAGCAGTTAATTCATTTACAAAAAATGGTAAGCCTTGTACTTTATTAAATTGACGGTATTGATTTTCAGGGTGTTTCATTCTTAAATAATTCACAAACTGACCCGAATTTAATTCACAAACAATAATTTTTTTGTGTCCGCTCAAAATTTCGGCTGTATTTTTTGGTAATGGCATAATATAGTTAAAATGAGTATGGGCAATGCTTTTGCCTTCGGCTTGTAGTGCTTCAACTGCCGAAAGAACAGCTCCTTGTGTGCCACCCCAACTAACAACCAATACATCAGCATCTTTTTCGCCAAGCAATGTTTGCTTTGGAATAAAATCAGCTACTTTTTGCACTTTTGCCTCTCTTAAATCAACCATCAATTGGTGATTTTGCGGATCGGTAGAAACGGTACCAATAATATTTTCTTTTTCCAAACCACCTATACGATGACGCAAGCCTTCAGTTCCCGGTATAGCCCATTTTCTAACCAAAGTTTCTGGGTCTCTACGGTAAGGTTTGTAATCAGGTTCGTTTGGTTTTGCAATTGGAGGATTTATTTTGGGTAAATCAGCCATTTTTGGAATCTTAAGCAACTGAGAACCGTTACCTAAATAACCGTCAGTTAATAAAATAACAGGTGTCATGTGTTCCATCGAAAGTTTGGCTGCTTCAAAAGCATAATAGAAGCAATTAGCAGGCGATGAAGCAGCTATAATAATACATGGTGCTTCGCCATTTCTGCCAAACAATGCTTGGTATAAATCGGATTGCTCTGATTTTGTAGGTAAACCCGTTGAAGGACCACCTCTTTGTACATCAACAATTACCAATGGTAATTCGGTCATTACGGCTAAGCCAATGGCTTCGCTTTTTAAAGACAAACCAGGGCCAGAAGTAGTTGTACAAGCCAATGAACCTGCAAAACTTGCACCAATAGCAGAACAAATACCTGCAATTTCATCTTCTGCTTGAAAAACTTTAGCACCCAACGATTTGTGTTTGGCTAATTCCATCAAAATTTCAGTAGCTGGTGTTATAGGATATGAACCTAAGAATAATGGCACACCTGATTTTTCTGATGCTGCAAGCAATCCCCAAGCTGTGGCAACATTACCAGTAATATTTCTATATTTCCCTTTTTCTAATGTGGCTTTTGGAATATGTATTTGCGATTCCAATGCATCAACGTTTTCAGCAAAAATATAACCGGCTTTCATTACGGTTTTGTTAATTTCGCTAATCAAAGGATTTTTCTTGAATTTTGTATCTAAATACTCAAAAGTAGTATCAAATTTTCTGTCGAAAATAAAATAGATGATGCCTAAGGCAAACATATTTCTGCTTTTTTCGGCAGTTTTATTATCGGTAGTTAGTTCTTTGATGCTTTCTTTGGTAAAAGAAGTGATGGGTGCTTTTATTAAATTATATTTACCCAAACTAATATCGTCCATTGGATTGGTTTTGTAACCTGCTTTTTCAATGGATTTTTCGTCAAAACTGTCGGCATCTACTATGATAGTTGCACCAATTTTTGCCCATTTCAAATTTGATTTTAAAGAGGCGGGGTTCATGGCAACCAAAACGTCGCACAAATCGCCAGTGGTGTGTACTTTTCTTCCAATATGCACCTGAAAACCTGATACTCCAGCTATTGTATTATGTGGTGCTCTAATTTCAGCTGGATAATCGGGAAATGTAGCGATGTCATTTCCTCCTATTGCTGCATTGTCAGAAAAAAGTGTTCCTGTTAGTTGCATTCCATCGCCGGAATCTCCCACAAATTTTACAACAACATCTTCTCTTTCAATGAATTGTTTTTTTGTTTTACCAGTCATTGTGATGATTTTTTTATTGATAAATATCTTGCAAAGTTAATTTTTTTATGTTTTGATGGGTAAAAATATTATGTTTTTTTAGAAAATAAAATTTAGAGAATTTCATATTATTAAAAGTGTTAGTTAATTTTGTCGTGTTAAATATTAAATATGAGAAAAAAATTGAGAATAGGCATATTGAATATCATGCCCGAAGCCGAAAAATATGAAACAATTCTATTAAAACGGATTGCTCAACAAGTAATTCCTATTGAAATAGTGTTGATAAAAGCTAAAAATCATGCTTACAAAACCAGCAATAAGCAACATCTCGAAAATTTTTATCTCACTTTCGAGCAAGCTATTGAAACAAAAAAACTTGATGGACTAATAATTACAGGAGCTCCAGTAGAAACTATGCCTTTTAAAAACATTTCCTATTGGGATGAATTGACTGGAATTTTTGATTATGCCCAACATAATATTATAAGTATCATGGGGTTATGTTGGGGCGGAATTGCTATTGGCAAATATCTTGGAATAAACAACATTTTGTTTCCCAATAAATTATTTGGCGTTTTCCCTTCTGAGTATTTGCAAAAAAAGCATTGGATAACAAATGATACAAATCGTATATTCCATTGTCCTCAAAGCAGATATGCAGGATTGGACGAAAATGAGTTAGCTGTTGCCGAAAAAAACGGAACTATTCGTTTACTTGTAAATTCAAAGGAAGCGGGGCATTTCATATTTGAATCTTCCGATGAGCGGTTTATTGCTCACTTAGGACATCCTGAATATGATGCAAATAGAATTGTTTCGGAATATGAAAGAGATCGTTTGAAAGAACTCAATCACATTCCTTTGCATTTTGATGTTAACAACCCTGTTAACACTTGGCAACAAAGCGGAATAGATTTTTTTGCTAAATGGTTGCAAATGATAAAAGAGAAAATGTAATTATATGGTATAAAAAGCAATCCAGTCCTTAATACCCAAAGAGCAACTTCTTGAATTTAAAGAAGATATGGATATTCATCATAAAACTATGCAAATAAATATACTTTTTAGCACAAAATGAAATTATTGTACTAAATTTGTCTATTATAATTGAAGTTGTAAAAAAAACAGCATATAATGAAGTCGCTAAAAATATTTGAAAATAAAAAGATACGTTCTGCATGGGATAATGAACAGGAAAAATGGTGGTTTTCTGTTGTTGATATTATCGAAGTTTTAACCGATAGTCCAAGACCTCGAAAGTATTGGAATGCATTAAAAACGAAATTATTAGCAGAAGGGAGTGAGTTGTCCCATAAATTGGGACAACTGAAAATGCAATCAGAAGATGGTAAATTCTATTTAACCGATGTAGCTGATACAGAACAATTATTTCGTTTAATACAATCAATTCCATCGCCAAAAGCAGAACCATTTAAGCAATGGTTAGCAAAAGTTGGCTACGAAAGAATTGAAGAAAGCCAAGACCCTGAAAAGTCCATTGATAGAGCAATGGAGAGTTATTTAAAATTAGGGTATAGTTCAGCTTGGATTAATCAGCGATTAAAAAGCATAGAAGTTAGAAAAGAACTTACAGATGAATGGGAAAATAGAGGTGTAAAAAAAGGACAAGAATTTGCTACACTTACTGATATTATTACGCAAGCATGGAGTGGAAAAACTGTAAAGCAGTACAAGGATTTAAAAGGATTAAAGAAAGAAAATCTTAGAGACAATATGACCAATCTTGAACTTGTGCTAAATATGTTAGCAGAAGCAACTACTACGGAAATAAGGGCGTAATAGACAAAAGTAATGCTAAAAATTGCTACATCTCTTTATTTGTCTAT
>CAYTJB010000234.1:0-4802 GCA_964437995.1 uncultured Bacteroides sp.
CACAGTTTTATTTTTGGGCATTTTTTGCTATTGTATTTGCTGTTTTTTCGTTGCTCCATAAAAAACGATTGTTGCGAAATACTTTCCTGTTTTTTGCAAGCTTATTTTTTTATTACAAAACAAGTGGTTTATTTTTATTTATCCTTATTTTTTCTACTGTAATTGACTTTTTTATTGGAAAGAAAATTTATTCATCACAAAAAAAATCTTCAAAGAAAATTTTCCTTTTTTTAAGTGTTTTTACCAATCTTCTTATACTGGCATACTTCAAGTATGCTTATTTTTTTACCGAAACCATTAACAGTTTATTTAAAACCGATTATCATGTAATAAACTATCTTGTAAAGTGGACAAATTCCATAGCAGGAAGTGGTTTTGATATTGATACGATAATGCTTCCTGTAGGCGTTTCGTTTTTTACTTTTCAAACAATTAGCTATTCGGTCGAAATTTATAGAAATAAACTAAAACCTGTCCGAAACATTTTTGATTTTGGATTTTATGTGAGTTTTTTTCCACAATTGGTAGCAGGCCCAATAGTGCGGGCAAGCGAATTTGTTCCACAACTCTACAACAAATTCAGATTAAGTAAAATTCAATTTGGTATTGCAATATTTTGGATATTAAACGGTTTGATAAAAAAAATGATACTCGGCGATTATCTCGCCGTAAATTTTGTTGATAGAATTTTTACCAACCCACTTTTATATAGCGGATTTGAAAATTTAATGGCATTAGTTGGTTATTCTGTGCAAGTTTATGCCGATTTTTCGGGATATACTGATATTGCAATTGGGGTGGCAATGTTAATGGGCTTTTATTTACCCAAAAATTTCAATTCTCCTTACAAAGCCACTAATCCTGTTGATTTTTGGAGAAGATGGCATATTTCATTATCACGATGGTTAAAAGATTATTTGTATATACCTCTTGGTGGTAATAAGCGAGGTTCTATTACTTCTATTTTCTTATTGGCAATTATTATTATTGTTGTTTTATCTCTTTTAAATATTAAACTACCCATATTAATTCTTATCATTTACGAAATTATAATTTTTATCATCATATTTTTAACAGTACCCAAACTCAGATCGATATTTACTACAAATATAAATGTTATGCTTACCATGCTAATTGGTGGTTTGTGGCATGGTGCAAGTTGGAATTTTATGATTTGGGGTGGAATGAATGGTGTTAGTATTGTTTTTTATAAATATTGGGAAAGAAAAAAAATACTGTTCAGATTTATTTTTTCATTCTTTATTTTTTCGGTTTTTTATACCGCAAATTATTTTTTGCCAAGTCCACTTACTAATATTGTTTTTATTTGTGCAACTATTGTATTTATTGCTATTTTGATTCAATCAATATTTTCGGTATTAAAAATCGGATTGTATTTTAAAACAATAAATCATGCTTGGTCGGTATTTATAACATTTATGTTTATTTCATTTACACGTTTGTTTTTTCGCTCAGGGTCAAATTTAGAACCCAGCGAAACCAATAAAATAGCCAATGAAACTGCTCAAAACATGATTCATCAAATAGGCAGCAAGTGGAATTTCGACATAATACCTCGAATGATTTATGAATATAGGTATGTATTTGCTATGATATTTTTGGGGTTGATAATACATTGGTTACCCAAGAAAATAAAGCAATGGTACAGAATAAATTTTGCCAAACTGCCTCATGCTGTTAAGTTTTTTGCAGTAATTATTACGGCATTTGTTATTTATCAGTTTGTTACTGCCGAGTTGTTGCCATTTATTTATTTTCAATTCTAAATTATTTTTGTAAGCATAAAAAAAGCCCACATTAGTTACAATGTGAGCTTTTTTATTCAAAGTATTGAAACTATTCAGGGTGAATTGCTTCAACTGGACAAACATCAGCACAAGAACCACAGTCAGTACAAACGTCAGCATCAATTTTATAGATGTCGCCTTCAGTAATCGCTTCAACTGGACACTCATCAATACATGTACCACAAGCAGTACAATCTTCGTTAATTTTATAAGACATAATATTATTTATTAAAATTTGTGAGTGCAAATATATCTATTTATTTCTTACTACGAAAATAAAATTTATTTTTTCTTTCGCCTTTTATCTTTTTTACCACAAAGTACACAAAGAAACCGCAAAGATTTTTATTCGTGCCATTCGACGACAATTCTTTAAGTTTAAATATTTTCTTAGTGAACCTTTGTGTGCTCAGTGCCTTAGTGGTAAAAACTTTTTTCGTGTAATTCGTGTAATTCGATGATTTATTTTTTTCTCGCAGATTTCCGCTAATGCTTTCTCTTTTTTTCCTAATTCCTAATTCTAAATTCCTAATTATTTTCCAACCGCAAAGTACGCAAAGAAACCGCAAAGATTTTTCTTCTACTAAAAACTAATCGCTGAAAGCTAAAAGCTAATAGCTAACCGCTTCCTATCAACTTAACAAAAAATTAATATAAAAAAGCAAGATACGTACTACTATTTATTGTACTTTTGTAACTTCGATATTTATACCCTTTTAAAAAGGTAAATACCTTGCTATTATTGAGTAATTAACTAATTTAAACATATAAATAATTAAAAAATGAAAACACAATTTACAAACATAGCCCAACACTTTAGGCTAAAATTAACAGCAATCCTTTTTGCTTTGCTACTTATAAGCGGACAAAGTTGGGGACAGATTCTTACATTTGAATTCTCTGCACTTGCAGGAAGCGAAGCTACTGCAACTTCAAATGCAAATGATGCTAATCTTACCTCTTCTACAATTTCTAGAGGGGCTGGACTAACAGCAAGTGCTAATGGTAGTAGGTTTAATGCAACTGGTTGGGCTACAACCTCTATTGCAAATGCGGTAAGTGGTAATAATTATATGGAGTTTACCATTACACCAAATAGTGGTTATCAATTTAGTGTATCATCAATAGTTGCTCAATGGCAACGCTCATCAACAGGTAATACAGCTATTTCCTTAAGAAGCTCTGTTGATAGTTATGCAACTGATTTAGATGCTGTTAAGGCTGTAACAGATGCTACAGGCACTCAAACCTTTACATGGACATTTACACAATCCAACAGTTCTACAGCCGTTACTTATCGTTTTTATTCTTATGCTGAAGCAACAACAGGATCTGGTGGTCCTGGTGATGGTACAGGTAACGATATTGTTGTTAATGGAACGGTTACATCTACTGGAGGAAGTGCCCCCACCGTTACCACTCCTACAGCCACAAGTATTACTGATGTTTCGGCAGTTTTGGGTGGAAATATAACTTTAGATGGTGGTTCTGCTATTACCGAAAGAGGTACCGTATGGAAAACAGCTACCGGTGTTACTATTTCTGATAATAAAGTAGCCGAAGGAGGAACTGCAACAGGCGTATTTTCTCATTCACGTACTTCACTTACTGCAGGAACTCATATTTATTACGCAGCGTATGCTATCAATGGGATTGGAACAACTTTATCTACTGAGAGTAGTTTTTATACTCTTTCCACAGAGCCATCATCACATACTACATCATTTACAAATAGTGTAGTATCTCAAATACAAATGGATCTTAGTTTTGATGCTTTAAGTACCATTACAAATGCAACCGGCTATTTAATTTTACAAAAAACGGGTTCTGCTCCTACCGGAACACCTACAGATGCAACTGGCTATTCTGTTGGAAATACCATTGGCGATGCCACTGTTGCTGCTATTGTTACCAATACATCGGCTACATCAGCCAATATTACAGGACTAAGTGCTGGTACTAATTACTATTTTACCATTATTCCTTATGGCTATAATGGTGCAAATAGCGAAACCTATAATTATAAAATTGATGGAACAATACCATCAACCAATGGTACAACTACTGCTGCTTTAGATGCCACTTCAGAAGTTTTAGGTCCTATTTTAGGAGCTCAACCTGATCCTATATCAATATCATCATTAGTAACCACAGATGGAGCTGCAATACGTGTATTTGATATGTTTGTTTGGGATTGGGCTGACACAGATACAGAACCTACAAAAATTACCCAAGTTACTATAAAAGCAGGTGCAAATAATACTGCAAACTGGACAAATACCATTCAAGGCGTAAAATTATCTATTGACGACGGAGCTAATTTTGTAACTACTGGTACACCAACTATTACGGCTAATTCTATCGTTATTCCAATAACTTCGGATAGTTTGAATATTCCAAATAGCGATGGAAAAGTAATTGCTTTATACATTTATTTAAAAAATTCCGGTTTAACCGATAATTCAATATTAGAATTTATAGTGGATACCAATGTTGCTTCACATGGTTTTACTGCCGATCCAACAGGTTCTACTTTTTTAACAACGTTTGCATTGGCACCAGTTTCAAACCAAATTTTAGTTGATGTGGCTGCAACCAAATTTAATTTTCAGACACAACCATCCAACACAACCATTAACACAAGCTTTAGTGCAGCTGTAGAAGCAACAGATGCTAATAATAATCGCGATTTAGATGCTACAACATCTGTTACATTGACCGCTTCGGCAGGAACACTTTCTTCGGTAGCTGGGCTTACACAAAATCTTGTGTCAGGTATTTATTCATGGACTGATTTGCAAAACAATACAGCTAATACTGGAGTTACACTATCGGCAACAGGTGCTCTTACTACCGCCACCAGTAATGCGTTTACTGTTTTTGCAACACAACCTACTGTGCAAGCTTCGGCAATTACTTTCAGCAATGTTGGACTTAACTCAATGACTGTAAACTGGACTATTGGCGATGGAGCATACCGTATTGTGGTTGCAA
>CAYTJB010000235.1:0-1175 GCA_964437995.1 uncultured Bacteroides sp.
AACGAGCAATTGTTATAAACATATTTTCATCAAACTCTCCGCCTGAAATATCATTAATAACATCTACGCCATTATCTACAGCCATTTCGGCTGTTTTGGCATGATAAGTATCTACGGAAATCAAGGCATCGGGAAATTTGCGACGAATAGAACAAATTACAGTTTGTAAAATTAAAATTTCCTCATCAGCCGATACCAATTTTGCATCAGGACGAGTAGAGGCAGCTCCTATATCAATAATATCAGCCCCTTCGGAAAGCATTTTTTGCGTTTGAGCAAGCCAATTGGCTTCGGTAGTATGTTTTCCGCCATCGTAAAACGAATCGTTGGTAATGTTTAAAATTCCCATTACCAATGGTTTGTTAAAATTTATTAATTTCCCCCTACAATTTATGTTTTGATTTGTCGAAAAAATTGTACTTTTATCACTTGAAATTTGCGTGTCCAATGCAGTAAGATTTTGATTAGAAATTGGCAGCTAAAATACTAATAATAAATGAATAGAACATCACAAGAATTTGAAGTTGTTATAAAAAAATGTCGCGAAGTTTTCGAAGCTAAGATGAAAGACTATGGAAGTGCTTGGCGTATTTTGCGAACGCCATCACTTACCGACCAGATATATATTAAAGCCAGTCGCATTCGTAGTATTGACGATAAAGGCACGCAACGTGTAAACGAAGGTATAGCCTCCGAATTTATTGGGATGGTTAACTATTCAGTAATAGCACTCATACAATTAGAGCTGGGCGTTGAACAAAATCTTGAGTTATCGGTAGAAGAAGCCATAAAGCATTTTGAAAACTATATTTATACTGCCAAAAGCTTAATGGAAAACAAAAACCACGATTATGGCGAGGCATGGCGTAATATGCGGATTAGCTCACTTAACGATATTATTTTGATGAAATTATTACGCATCAAGCAAATTGAAGATAATCAAGGCAAAACCTTTGTTTCCGAAGGCGTAGATGCTAATTATATGGATATAATTAATTATTCAATTTTTGCTTTAATAAAATTAGGAAACAGCGAACAGTAAATAGTAATAGTTTTTTTACTTTACAAACTTTAAGAATTTTATAAACTTTAAAAACTCAAAAATGAAAACAATAAGAACAATAAGCAGAATAATCGTTGGCTTGGTATTTATTTTTTCGGGATTTGTTAAGGGC
>CAYTJB010000235.1:1185-4790 GCA_964437995.1 uncultured Bacteroides sp.
ATTCAATTTTTGCTTTAATAAAATTAGGAAACAGTGAATAGTGAACAGTAATAGTTTTTTACTTTACAAACTTTACAAACTTTATAAACATTATAAACATTAAAAACTAAAAATGAAAACATTAAGAATAATTAGCCGCATATTAGTAGGCTTGGTATTTATTTTTTCGGGATTTGTTAAGGGCGTTGACCCACTTGGAACTGCGTATAGAATAACCGATTATTTTGAAGCTTACCAGATGGTTTGGGCAATTCCACTTTCTTTGTATTTGTCAATTATCTTGTGTGCTTTTGAATTTGTGTTGGGTGTGTTGTTGGTACTAAATGTAAAGATGAAACAAACAGCTTGGTTGGTTCTGTTGATGATGTCATTTTTTACCATCGTTACTTTTATTGATGCTCGTCATAATCTGGTTCCTGATTGTGGTTGCTTTGGCGATGCTGTTAAATTAACAAATTGGGAAACTTTTTATAAAAATGTAGTTTTAACGCTGTTTGTGCTTCTCATTTTTACAGGACGAAACAAAGCAAAAGCATGTTTTTCAAACGTTAAAGAATGGGGAATTATCGTTGCTGTTTCAATTGTATTTGTTTGGTTTAGTGTATATAACTACAGAAATTTGCCTATTATTAATTTCCGCCCTTGGAAGATTGGTAACAAAATGTTATCCGATAATCCACAACCGATTAAAAACTATCTTACTTATAAAAATAAACAAACCGGCGAAACCAAAGAATATCTTTCAAGTGAGTTGCCTTGGCAAGATAGCGTTTGGTCTGCTAATTGGGAATACGATACTATTCGCATAGAAAACCCTAATAAATCAAGTTTAGGTGCTTTTTCAATTGTTGATTCATCGGGTATAGACCTTACCGAACATTTTGTACGAAACCCTGAATTTCAATTTTTTGTAGCTTCTTATGATTTAAAAACCGCCAACAAAGAAGGTTTTCAAAAAATTATTATATTTAACGAAAAAGCCAAGGCAAAAGGAATTTCTATAATTGTGCTTACTGGTAGTTCGCCCGAAGATATTGCCAAATTCAAAAAAGAAATAAATGCAACTGATTTAGAATTTTATAATTCCGATGATATTGCATTAAAAGCCATGATACGCTCTAATCCGGGTTTGGTATTGTTAAAAAAAGCAGTAGTATTAGGACAATGGCATTATCGCAATTTCCCTGAATTTGACGAAAACAAATGGAAAGAATTAGAGAAAAAATATGTTAAATAGTGCTTGCAAGAAAATTACAAAGTTTACTTATTTTGCTGTATAGATTGCTTTGTCATTCCGAATGTTAGTGAGGAATCTCAATAAAAAATATTAAATATCCTTTAAAAAGGCTTATAAATGGGTAAAATAGCCTACTTTTGCACAGATTAAAAAATAACTAATGAACTATAAATCGGACGTAGAAGCTTTAGATGCATTTGTTGAAAAATACAAATTGCTTAAAAATGAAATCTCAAAAGTCATTGTCGGACAAGACGATGTGGTAAAAAATATATTGATTTCCATATTTAGCCGTGGACATTGCTTATTGGTAGGTGTGCCGGGTTTAGCAAAAACCTTAATGGTAAACACTGTTTCGCAAGTATTAGGGCTTACCTATAGCCGTATTCAGTTTACACCCGACTTGATGCCTTCGGATATTGTTGGTACAGAGATATTAGATGAAAACCGTAAGTTTAAATTTATTAAAGGTCCTGTATTTGCTAATATTATTTTGGCAGATGAAATCAACCGTACACCACCCAAAACTCAATCGGCTTTATTAGAAGCTATGCAAGAGAAAGCTGTTACTGTGGCAGGAGTTTCTTATAAAATAGGAGAACCTTTTTTTGTATTGGCTACCCAAAACCCTATTGAACAAGAAGGAACGTATCCATTGCCGGAGGCTCAACTCGACCGTTTTATGTTTAATGTTTGGTTAGACTATCCTTCGGTTGAAGAAGAAATAAATATTGTAAAAAGCACAACTGTTGACAAAGAGGCTACACCTCAAGTGGTGCTTACAGCTGAAGAAATTTTATATTTTCAGCACTTAGTACGCAAAATTCCGGTTACAGATAATGTTTATAATTATGCAGTAAAATTGGCTACTCAAACTCGCCCAAACACTCCAAATGCTCATGCAATGGTAAATAATTACTTATCGTGGGGTGCCGGTCCACGTGCTTCGCAGTATTTAATAATTGGTGCTAAAACCCATGCTGCTATTATGGGCAAATATGCTCCCGACATTGAAGATGTAAAAGCGGTGGCTGCTAATATTCTTCGCCATCGTATTGTTAAAAACTACAAAGCCGAAGCAGAAGGCATTACCATTGAAGATATTCTTGGAAAATTGTTATAGTACTGAGAAGTAGGGATGCATTATAGAAAATAAACTGACACAACAATGAGCAAAAGTTTGGTTTATATACCTTATTAATTTTCCCCATTTCATCTAATTTAAAGGATACGCAGACTAAAAGCAAACGGGAGAGTTTAGCTTTTAGTTAAAGATACACTAACTATCAATTTTGTTGATAGGAATGAAACGGTAAACACATTGGTTGTAGTTGGACAAAATCTGATTAGTGATTAGTATAAAAAATTATTTTTTGCACCCTAATGCAATTTTTAAGCATTATATAATTGCACTTTAATACAAAAGTCAAGCAAATGCTTGGCTTTTGTACTTTTTGGCTTGTATATACTGCGTACGAGATGCTACGCTAAGTAAGTAGTAAAAAATAAGCATCGTTTTTGTAAAATCTTTTTTTAATTACCTATCTTTGCAAAAAGAAATTAAAAATGCTTACAAATAAGAAGTTTAAAGATTTCTTTCAAAAAAATGTAGCAACTTTATAAATTTTAAAATTAATAGATATGTACACATACAAAATCCTTTTACACAGAGAAGCCGAAGGCGGTTTTACGGTTACCGTTCCTGCCTTGCCTGGTTGTATTACTTATGGCGAAAATGTTGATGAATCTATTGCTATGGCTAAAGAAGCTATCGAGCTTTATATTGAAGAATTACAAGAAAGAGGCGAAACGATCCCTGACGATAGCAATACGTTGGAATATTCATTAAATCTGGCAACAGCATGAACTTATCACCCAAACATCTCATAAAACTTTTAGAGCAACACGGCTTCTTTTTCAAACGTGCTAAAGGTTCGCACCAGCTTTACTACAACCCTACTACAAACGAAACTATTATCGTTCCCGTTCATGGTGGCAAAGATTTAAAAAAAGGTACTTTTATCGCTATTCTTAAACAAGCCGGTATTAATAAAAACGAATTATAAAAATTATTTTTTGCTTTAAAATGCAATTTTTAGCCTCTCATAATTGCCTTTATAAACACAAAAAGCATTGGTAATTACCAATGCTTTTGTGCCTTTTAAAACAATTATTTACTTATTTATTATCACAAAAATAAGCCGCTTTTTAGTTAAATATACTCATTACTGATTTGTTTTTAGGGTGTTGGGTAGTAAATTTTTACCAAATATTCAACCAGTAAATTATTACATTATCTGTTTTAGATAAAGCAACACCTTTTGAAAGACCATGCTCCCATAATTTTGGCATCATTGTTTCCTTTGAT
>CAYTJB010000236.1:0-337 GCA_964437995.1 uncultured Bacteroides sp.
ACAATACACTATCATTTTGCCATAAAATTTTAATATTTGAGTAAGTACGAAGTATTACACGAGTTTTTTGTAAAATATTTTCTAACCAATTTGTGTCCTTAGGTTGTGTATAATTTTTTGTAAATATATAACTAATATTGTTACTATCAAGATAGTAACAATCTGGTTTTTTGTAAACTATTTCTAAAATATCATCGCTTACATATATTCTAAATATGTTAATGCTATCTTTTTGTGCATAATCAACCAGTACAATGTATTTGGGCTCTGTTTTTTCTGATAATATATAATCCTTATATGCCATTAAAAAATCATTTTGTTTTAAACAAGGGACGCT
>CAYTJB010000236.1:484-4759 GCA_964437995.1 uncultured Bacteroides sp.
CCTTCTCATTTTTAGCTTGCTACTTCTCACTTTATTTTTTCTTTATAAACTTTCAAACTTTATGAACTTTTTAACTCAAAAAATAGGACAAGGAATATTTTTAGTCTTTTTATGACGAGTTTGATTAATAATATAAATGATAGCTATTTCGTAACCACCTAAGTATTTGCTTGCAGGAGTAAGGTCGGAAAAATTAAAATCGTAGCTTAACCCAATAGTCCATTTTCGTTGTTCGAGTCCTGCTTTTACAATAAAAGCATCTTGATTTCTTAAAAAAGCTCCTACATTAATTGCCGAATAAAAATAGGAACTATTATTGTTAATAAATTTAAAATCAGCACCAAAACAAAGCTCTGTATAAGGTCCTTGTTTCATTATTAATACCGAAGGTAAAATATCAGTGTTGATACTTAAACCGATGGATGAATTTGCATAAAAAGCAAAGCGTGTTTTTAAAACTACGTCATTATTATTAAAGAAAGAAAGATTAGGTTGATTAAGATGAAAAGCTGAAATTCCTGCATTAAATATCAATTGATCTTGCAATTGTAGAAACCAATTTATTCCTGTAGAAATATCCATATAAAAATAACTGTCTTTGCTGAAATTTTCACCATTATAAAGACTTGGATCATAATAATCTCCATTATATTGGTTGTCGAAATTTAATTGGCTGTAATCAAATTTATGTTGTGCTCCACCACCTTGTATGCCAAATGAAAGAAAATGACTATTTCTTCGGTTTAAGCTTTTGGTGTATGACAAAGATAGACTTCCTTGTGTAGTTCCCATGCCTGCATCGCCAGCTTTATCGCTGTTAAAAACAACACCAATACCAATAACGTCTTGTCTGAATTTTCTTTTGAGCAATTGCATGTCGAAAGAGCCAGAAAATGTACTGTAAGGTTTTGTTACAGATGCCCATTGATTTCTGTGATTTAATACTAATCTATATTGTCCTCGAAAAAAACCTGTTTGGGCTGGGTTTAAATTTAAGGGTGAGTTTGTAAACTGCGAAAAATGAATATCTTGTGCTGCCAGCCAATACGGAGATAGCAGTAAAAGCAACAAAAATATGTGTTTCTTGCAGTTTTGAATATTCACAACGTTAACGTATCAATGTTAGATTTCCTTTTTTCTCAAAATACTTTTGATTTAAGCATTTCCCTTTAAAATAATACACAAAAACGCCAGGTTGGCAATACGTTCCTTTATATTTACCATCCCAACCATTTTGAGTTGAATTGCTTTCAAATACTTTTTCGCCCCAGCGGTCGAATAATTGAATATTCATTTCCTCCAATATTTTGCTACGTACAAAAAATACATCGTTTTGCAAATCATTGTTTGGCGTAAAGCCATTGGGAATAAATATATAAGGTTCGCCACACAAGAGGTCAATTACCACTATTTTTAATGAATCAGTATGCGTACAGCCATATTGGTCTGTCATTGTTAGGTAATAAATTGTGGTAACTAAAGGTGCTGCAATAGGATCTGAACTATTTGAATTGCTCAATCCATAAGCTGGATACCAATTGTAGCTTACATTAGAAATGTGTGTTGCATGTATTTGAGTGCTTAAATCTTTATAAATAGTATCTTTATCAGCCCAAACATGGGCATTTGTAAAAATGTTGTTTGTTAAAACGCTTGCGGTATCTTGGGCTTTGCAGTTTTTTTGATCGGTAACTGTTACCGAATATAATCCTGCACATAAATTACTAATAATATTAGTTGTTTGAGTAGTATTCCATAAATAAGTGTAAGGTGGATTGCTCCCAGAGGCATTGGCATTGATACTTCCAATACAAATGCTTGTACATGGAACATTGGTTACCAAAGTACTAATAATTAAAGGTGTTGGATTACTTAAAGTTATTGATGCAAAAGATTTGCAATTAACAGAATCGGAAACAATAACTGTATATGTTCCAGCACAAAGCATAAAGATGCTATCGTTGGTAGAACCTGTATTCCATGAGTAAGTGTAAGGCGGTGTGCCACCTGAAGGAGCTACAAAAGCCATTCCATTGCATGAATCGTGGCAGTTTGGATTTTGAATAATTGATGGGCTTGATGGAAATGATGAGGTAATTTTAATACTATCAATTCCTTCGCACCATTGGTTTTTTATTTTTACCCAAAAAGTTGAATTTGAAGTTATATGAACAATTGCAGAACTATCACTTAAAATAGTATTTAAAGTATCGCTAAAATTGCTATTTGACGACCAAATATATTGTACTGGACTTTCTGATGTGCGTGCAGTTAATTTTATTGAATCGGAACAAATCAGGGTATCGTTACCAGCATCTACTAACATTTTATGAACTGTAACCAATTGTGTGATAGTATCGGTGCATATTCCATTTGATATTAATAAATGATAAGTTGTACTTATAGGTGGATTAGCATAAGGGTTTGAAACTAAAGTAGAGCTAAGGTAATTACTTGGCGACCAACTGTATGTGTAAGAAGGGTTTGTGTTAGGAGGAATCCCTATTTGTGTGTTGCTACCAAAGCAATTATGGGCAGTTGGAATAGAATAAGAGGTATCATCTAAAACAACAACTTGCTTAACAATAGTATCTGCTAAATTACATCCATTTAGTAGATTAGAGATTAATTTAACATTGTATATGCCACTTTGGGTGTAAATATGCGAAGGATTTGTTTGTGCACTCAATGGAGAACCATCACCAAAATCCCAAATATAAGTTGTGCCAATGCTGGTGTTTTGAAAAATAATAGTGTCAGGAGCGCATCCTGTTGGTGGATCAACAAAATCGGCTAAAGCAAAGTCGTAATGGATGTTAAACTTAAAAACAGCATTGTTGCAATTTAATGAATTATTAGTATTAGACCATACATTAGATGGAAATGTTGGAAATGAGCTATTTCCTCCACAACTTGCACATACCGATTGGTAAACAGTTCCTTTTTTATCGAAACGACTGGTGCCACCATCTACATGGTCGCGTCCGCTCAAACCAAAAGAATATAATTCGCCAAAAAAGGTAGCATAATCAAGGCTTGTGGCATTATCGTTCATTACCATTATGTAAAAGTCTTGTCCATCGGTAATTGTTTGATAAGCACCAGTTGTAGTTTGCATATTTACAGTTCCAAAAACGCTTCCCCAATTATAAGGAGGATTTCCGCCCCAGTATTTTCCCCAGCCTGATAGATATATTCTATTGCAAATATCCACCGAAAAAGCAGTTAATGAAATATTTGGAATTCCATTGCCGGTTCCAAAAACTGTTGACCAAACCAATGAATCTAAGCTTTTTGGGAATTTAGCAATAAATTGTCCACTGTTTGGTACATTGTAAGGTGCATTGTATATTAATACGTTGCTATCAGCTTTGGTTTGACCTACTATATATACTTTGTCGTCTCTTCCGCATCTTACAAAATAGCCTTGGTCATATTTATTGCTTCCATAATAGGTTGAAGCAACCAAGTTAGTTCCATTTTGTGAAATGTGAGCTAAAAATGCATCGGTGCTACCGCCTTGTTTTGTTGTTTTGTAAGCTCCTGTTGTTGTTGGAAAGTTAGTTGAGCTTGTTCCTCCTGTAACATATACATCGTATTCACTATCGTTATCAATTGAGTAAATGGCATCGTCATCGCTTCCGCCAATGTAGCTACTCCAAACTAAGTTAGCAAGATTGTAATCTAATTTAAAAACAATTCCTTCTTGTTTTCCATGATTTGTAGATTGAAAACCATTGGTAGTACCCGGAAAATCAGTCGAAAATGTGCAAGTGCCAATATACACATTGCTCAAATTATCGGTAATAATTTCGCCTCTTGCTCCATCGCCATAATTAAAGTATAATGAATCATTTCCAAGCATTAAACTAGCATCATAATATTGACGGTAGTTTAAGCCATCATTACCAGTTCCTCCCACAAAAGTTGATGCCAATAATTGTGATCCATCTGGACTTAATTTGGAAACATATATGTCCACACCATTTGGATAAGTAATTACAGCATCATAATTAATAACTTGTCCGCCATTAAATGAAGTGTCGTAAGCATTGGGAGTTACAGGGAAATTAGCAGAGCCTGTGGTGCCATATACAAGCAGTTGATCAGAAGTGTTAACTATCAAGCTATGTGGCATTTCTCCATTAGAGCCACCTAAATACGTTGCATAAAGTCTATTTATACCTAACGAATCGTATTTAATAATACCAATATCCCAATTTCCTGTACTATTTTGTTGGTAAGCACCCATACTCACAGGATAACCAATACCAA
>CAYTJB010000237.1:0-4754 GCA_964437995.1 uncultured Bacteroides sp.
ATAATAAAATACTTGCCAATGTAATTGCCAACCAACAAATACATGAGCTTTTTGAAGGTGTTGTACCTGAGCTTGCATCAAGGGCTCATCAGCAAAATATTATTCCTGTGGTAGATGCAGCTATTAAAAAAGCTGACATAAGCCCCGAGCAATTAGATGCTATTGCTTTTACCAAAGGACCTGGTTTGTTAGGTTCGCTATTGGTAGGATGTTCGTTTGCCAAAACATTTGCTATATCGCTTAATATTCCATTGATAGAAGTTGATCATTTAGAGGCACATATTTTATCTCACTTTATTAAAGACACCGAAGAACAAGCTATTCCTGAGTTTCCTTTTCTGTGTTTATTGGTATCGGGCGGACACACACAAATTATTTTAATGAAAGACGCTTTTACAATGGAAATAATAGGGCAAACTATTGATGATGCTGCGGGCGAGGCATTTGATAAAGCTGCCAAAATAATGAGTTTGCCTTATCCAGGTGGTCCTTTGGTTGATAAGTTTGCTAAAGAAGGAAATCCCAACGCATTTTCTTTTCCCGAACCCAATATTGCTGGTTTAGATTTTAGTTTTAGCGGATTAAAAACTTCTTTTCTCTATTTCATTCGCGATCATTTAAAAACTAATCCCAATTTTATTGAAGAAAATAAAAATGATTTATGTGCTTCCATTCAGCACGTTATTATTAATGTGTTGATAAAAAAACTAATGAAAGCAGCCAAGCAAACTGGCGTAACTCAATTGGCTATTGCCGGTGGTGTTTCGGCTAATAGTGCTTTGCGTGAACGATTACAGCTATCTTGCAACGAGCAAGGATGGAAAGCATTTATTCCTAAATTTGAATACAGCACCGATAACGCCGCTATGATAGCAATAGCAGCTTATTTTAAATACCTAAAGAAAGACTTTGCAAAACTAAATGCTTCGCCTTATGCGAGAAGTTAAAGGATGAGGACTAACTGTTTGGGCTATGCGAAGATCGGGAAATCAAAGCTACTTTCTTATCAACATGCACAAAATTATAAAAAAGATGTACATTTGACGTAACCACTTAACCCACAAATGACGTATGACCCCTTTGTTGGCAGTAGTTGTTCTCATTGGTCTCTGTAATTTTTTATCTTAAAGAAGTAGTAAGTTACATGCCTGTCTATTCTGTTACTAAGTGATTTTAAAAATTTATTAGCGTTAATTACATCATTCAAATTTGGATTAAAATGTCTTGTACCGTGTCCAATTGAGTTTCTGTTGTCTCGAATAGAATGGAAAGTGTCGGATTCAGTTTTTGTCATTTTAAACAATAATGTTTTTTCTAAAAAGGCAGGAATTTCATTTGCCTTTAAGTTTTCAATTTTATTGTTGTAAATCTCAAGTAGAGAAGAAAATATAAGTGTTTCAGAGTCAACATAACCTTGGGTCTTTATTTTTGCTGAGAACTTTTTATATCTATCAATTTTCCTTGGGTCAAACTCCTTGTCTAGTTTAGCCATATCGGAAATAATATCCTGATTATGCTGAAAGTCATTTACATATTTTTCTCTGTCAAGCGGTTGAATGGCAATGTCCATTACAAATGCTTCAAAGTAAGAGAATGTTGAAAAATAGAGATAAGTCGCCAATTTAGATTGATAGTTGCTTGTGCAGTTCGTAATGTTGTCTGCATAGTTCTTTGATTGTCGCTTAATTTCATTTCTATTGGCTTTGTAGTCTGTTTCACCAATTGCTTCAATTACTTTGTTTTTAAATTCCGAACTATTTAATGGAGTGTCTATCAAAGCTTTTAATTTCTCAACTTTTTCTTCTTCTAACTTGTTTCCAATAAGTGTGTTAATTGTATCTTGATTGATTTCATAAACTACTGAAGGCTTAAAATAATGAGGGTCTGGTAGTCTCTTTATTTTTTTGTCGTTGAATAGTTTGATGTTTTGTTTTAAAACAGGCACACTTAAAGTTACAAGAACAGCAAAATTGAAAATCTCCTGTGTTCGTTCCTTAAAATCTTTGTATGCTGTAGATTGTTTCATTTTTTAAAATTGTGAGGAATGCAGGATTCGAACCTACATACTGGGCAATGTCTTTGATGTGGTTAATTTTAATTCGGTGCCCTGGCTTTACCAATTAAGCTAATTCCTCATTTGTCAAATTTACATTTTATATAGTTTGTCTTATTACAATTTTTGCTAACTTGTTTCTCGCTAAACCTTTTATTCTTAAATCTACAAATCAAAATATTTCTGCAAATATAATTATTTATCCTTACATCCACATCAAACTTATTAATAGTTAATTTTTAAGTACTCCAAGTACTTTAGGCACTCCAAGTACTCCATTTTCCGCCGAGTTTATTCTTCAAAAAAATAATCGGCAAAGTTTACAAAATACAATTTTTTAATGGCTCGGGTGGTAGCAGTATAAAGCCAACGGAGAAACTCAGTATTTATCATTTCTTTGGTTAAGTAACCTTGGTCAACAAACACAGTGTTCCATTGTCCGCCTTGTGTTTTGTGGCAAGTAAGCGAGTAAGCATATTTTACTTGCAAAGCATTAAGGTAAGGACTGTTTTTTACCTTTCGGAAACGTTCTCTTTTGCGAGGAATATCTTCATAATCTTTCATAATTTCGTCCCACAATTTTCTAATTTGATTTCTCGCCGTCAATATAATGATAGAAGAAAAGCTTTACTGAATCCAACGGAATTACTCAGAAAAAAACTTGCTCATAAAATAGAACAAAATGAAAATACTTTTGGAATAGATTCAAAACCAATTCAAGTATGTCGTTTAGTTCGTAAAAGGCGTAATCAAATGGGAAAAACAACACCAGAAAAAGCACCTGCTATTATTATTTATGCAAGTAGCAGTATTTGCCCAAACAACAGTAAATTATACCTACGATGCCTCTGGCAATAGAATAACAAGACGTATAATAACAGTGTATAAAATGGCACTTGCTAAAAACACCCCAAACGATAGTACAATAACGGATGCTATAAAAAGCCTAACAACCGCTGATGCCAATATAAGCGAAGGAGATATTAAAGTATTTCCCAATCCTGTGCAAAATAAACTTAATGTGCAGTTTAGCGGCACAGCAACCACAGAAGGCTGTAGCCTACAACTCTACGATGGAGCTGGCAAGCTCTTTTACAAAGAAGCAAGCCTAAAAAACCAAACCGAAGTAAATATGCAGCAAGCAAAAGTTGGCATGTACTACTTGGTGGTGGTATGCAAAGATGGTAAAAGACTGTACTGGAAAGTGGCGAAGGAGTAGAAAGCCTATCCCCCTTGCCCCATTTCCAAAGGAAAGAGGGTAAGAAAAAAGTAAAAAAAGTGGTAAGCGATAAGTGAAAAATCTGTGTTAATCTGTTTAATCAGTGTTATCTGTATTCTATTTTATACTGCTATCTGGAAATATTATATTTAATGAGCTCACGAAGCTTCGGGATGACAAAAAAAGAATTCGACAAAACAAAATCTATCTCTAAAACAGCAAATCAAAATATCAATAAATTATCCATTGCTTATTGCATTGTTCATAAAACTATTGAGCGGAAGCATGGCTTTAAACACATCTAATGCATATTGATAAAAATCGGCTTGCATTACTTGTTCATCTTTTAGCGGATAAATAATGGTATAATTCTTAAATTTGAGTAAGTCAATATCAGCAAAGTCTTTCGGAAAATCTTTGGGAGCATTTTTAAGTTTAGTATCGTCCCATATTTCGGTAAAATACTTTTTAAATGTAGCATCAGCAATTATTTTCTTAAAAGCAGTCGTATTGAAATAGATTTCGTTACGTATCAACTTTAACTTATCGGCAGGAGGCAAATAAATTCCACCGCCCAAAAATGATTTATTAGGCTCTATGTGCAAGTAATAGCCTGCATTCATAGCATTTCTACCTCCTTTTACTATAAATCCTCCAATATTGGTCTTATATGGCGATTTATCATTAGAAAACCGCACATCGCGATTAATACGGAACATACAGTCTTTTGACGTAATACCCACAACTGTACTATCAAAAGATTGCACACCTTTTATAAGTTCTTTAATAAAAGCCTCAACTGACGATTTTGCTTGTTCATAGGATTTTTTATTCGCATGAAACCATTCGCGGTTATTATTCTCAGTTAATCCCTGTAAAAATTGAAATACTTGTGTCTGTATCATTTTTTTGAATATTAATTTATTATGGATATTCGATGTTTTACCTATAAAACAAAAGTAGTAATTATTTTACTCATTTAATAAAGCCTTTATCATCCTATCCTTACCCTGCATATCCTTACGAATTTCACAATTAGTAAAACCTTTTATTTCCAATAAAGTTTTTGTTTGCAATGCAAAATTTTCGTTGATTTCGAAATACAAACTACCATTCGGTTTTAGTTTTTGCAAAGCAAAATCGGCAATGGCATTATAAAATAATAAAGGATCGTCGTTGCTAACAAACAAAGCCAAATGGGGTTCATAATCCAACACATTGGGTTGCATCATCTCTTTTTCCGAATCGCATACATAAGGTGGATTACTTATAATTACATCTGTTTCGGGTAGTTCTTGCCATCTTTCTCTGTCTAAAATATCCAATTGCATAAAATTAATGCTTACTTCATTTTGTTTTGCATTTCTTTTAGCCACTTCCAATGCTTTTTCAGAAATATCCACTGCATTTACGCTGGCTTGAGGTAAATGTTTTTTTAAAGTAACCGGAATACATCCGCTACCAGTTCCTATATCAAGCAAT
>CAYTJB010000238.1:0-1600 GCA_964437995.1 uncultured Bacteroides sp.
ACGATTTATTATTTGAAGAGGGTAAAAAAGAAGAAATGATGGGAAGGCTTCAGATAAAACTTGGCAAAACCAAAGAGGAATTGCATAAGATTATTACATCTCTTTAATTATTTGAAAAAACAATAAGTATTGTATAGCATTCAGCTATACAATACTTATTGTTTTTATTTTCATTGTTAAAATAAAAATTAACAAGATGAAAAATATATTAAAAGCAGCATTTTTTTAATTCTGGTGCTTTTTATTGGCAACTCCCAAATAAAAGCACAAGAAGAAGTTAATAAAACAAAGTTTGGTATAAAAGCTGGCGTTAATAAAATTCTGCTTTATACAAATGAAGCATACAGTACTAAAATGATAAGCACTTTTCATTTAGGATTGTTTGCTAAGTTTCCTGTTTCCAAAGCTTTTGCAATACAGCCTGAAATAAACTATTCGCCCAAAGGCGGAGAGATAACTTATAATGATTTGTTTTTAAACGGTGCTGTCAGGTTTAATTATAATTATTTGGAAGTTCCCTTATTAATAGTATTTAATTTATTTGAAAATTGCAATATTCATGCAGGTCCGTATGCTGCTTTTCTGATGAGCAGCAAAGTTAGCAATGTATTAAATACCAATCTTTTTGACTTTGAGAAGAATTTCAATAAAAGCAATAATAACAATTTTGATGCAGGAATAGCTCTGGGTTTAAGTATTGATGTCGGAATGTTGGGTATGGGAATCAGATATAATTATGGATTTCTAAAAGTAGCAAAACAAAGTTCTGTTTTGGATACATTCTATGCAATTCCTAATTCTCATAATGCTGTAACTGCTTTTTATTTATCTTATTCTATCCATTAAATTTTAATTACTATTTCAAAGATTAAATTAAGCATTAACGTCATGAAAAATTTACTTTATATCATTGCCGGATTGGTAATAATTATCTGGGCAATTGTTTTAAACCAGCTGAGAATATTCATTTTCTGATTGGTTTAGCTGTCGCTATTATTCTGGTTACTATTGTTTTTGAAAAAAGGTTGTCAAAAAAATAAAAAGGAAGTAAACAACCAACCTCCAAAGGAGGTGGTTGTTTACTTTATATACCTTTACTGTTTAAGTGTGAAATATGTAAGTTTTTTCCACAATTATGTAAAGAAATACGCATTTAACGAACTTACCTTTGTAAGGTGATAATTCCTTCACTTTAAAATAATAACAAATGAAACTGAGCAAAAGCGATTCAATTAATATTTAATTTTTAAAAATTAATATTAGTAAAGAAAACAGATGCTTTAAATTAACTGATTTACTTTACAATGAAGTTTGCGTTATGAAAAAAGTAATTCCAAGTATTAGAAATGCAAGAACACAAGCAATAAAACTCAGCGAAAAAACACTGGAAAAAACATTGTTAGCAAATAGTTTTTTGACTGATTTTGCCAATGTGCTGCTTTTTATTACGCGTATTTTTAAAGAAACATTTACGCGTGATTTTGAATTTAAAGAATTTTTTCGTCAATGTTTTCAAATCGGGTATAAATCATTACCTTTAATTTCTATTACAGGAACTATAATGGGCTTGGTACTTACCATTCAATCACGCCCTGTTCTT
>CAYTJB010000238.1:1610-4720 GCA_964437995.1 uncultured Bacteroides sp.
GAATGGTTGCCATATCACTTATCAGAGAAATGGGACCTGTAATAACAGCCCTTATTTGTGCCGGTAAAATTGGTTCAGGCATGGGTGCAGAATTAGGATCGATGAAAGTAACCGAACAGATTGAAGCTATGGAAGTATCATCTACTAACCCAATGCGGTTTTTAGTAGTAACAAGAGTAATGGCAGCCACATTAATGATTCCACTTTTGATATTATATGCCGATGCATTGGGATTGCTTGGAAGTTATGTTGGCGCAAATTTAAAAGGTGATGTTACTTTTACATTATTCTTTTCTCAGGCGTTTAGCCATGTTGAGTTCATTGACTTTATTCCTGCATTTATTAAATCATTCTTTTTTGGGGCTGTAATTGGCTTAGTTGGTTGCTATAAAGGATATACAGCCGGACGTGGAACAGAAAGTGTAGGAATAGCAGCAAATTCTGCAGTAGTTTTAGCTTCATTGCTTATTATAATTGTAGATATGGTAGCTGTACAAATTACTGATATGCTGATATCATGAACAATATACAAAAAGAAGTTTCAATTAAAGAAAGGAATGTTAATCAGATTATTGAGATTACAAACCTTAAAAAATCATTTGCAAACAATGAAGTGTTGAGCGGTGTAAACTTAAAACTCTTTGAAGGAGAAAATTTAGTAGTATTGGGTAAATCAGGAAGCGGGAAATCTGTATTGATAAAATGTATCGTAGGTTTATTAAATTTTGATGATGGAATTATTAATGTATATGGTAAAAATCTGGCTTCATTAAACAGGAAAGAAATGGGTTTAATGAGAGAAAAAATAGGCTTTCTGTTTCAAAGCGGAGCATTGTATGATTCTATGACAGTAAAACAAAACATGGAATTTCCTTTGCGCAGGTTAAGAAAAAATCTTACAGCTTCAGAAATTGATGCTAAAGTTCTTGAGGTTTTGGAAAATGTTGGCTTAGCTGATGCTTTAAATAAAATGCCTTCAGAACTTTCAGGTGGCATGCGGAAACGTATTAGTTTAGCCCGTACCATTGTTGTGGATCCTCTTATAATATTGTATGATGAACCTACTACAGGCCTTGATCCCATAACTTCAGATGAAATAAGTTCGCTTATAAACGAAGTTCAGAAAAAATATAAAACATCTTCAATAATTATTACACATGATATTAAATGTGCTCAGCATACAGCAAACCGGGTAATAATGTTGCACGAAGGAAAAGTTTACCTTGAAGGAAATCTGGAAATATTTGAAAAATCTGATGATAAATTAATTAAATCATTCTTTAACTAAGTTTAAAAGAATTAATAACATAAATAAAATGGAAACGCACAGTGAAAAGTTCAAAATACGTTTAGGTCTTTTTGTTGCAGGAGGGTTAGCCCTTTTTGTACTTGCAATATTTATTATAGGAAAACAAAAAAATTTATTTAATCCTGTATTTAAACTAACAACTTCATTTTCAAATGTAAGCGGTTTGCAAGTGGGAAATAATATTCGTTTTTCAGGCGTAAACGTTGGAACTGTTGATAATATCAGTATCATCAACGACTCAACCGTAATGATTGATATGCTTATAAAAAAAGAAGTTCAGCAATTTATAAAAACGGATTGTGAAGTGGCAATAGGTTCTGAAGGATTAATTGGTGACCGGCTACTGATTATTACTCAAGGTACTGCAACTGCTCCTATAGTTAGAGGAGGAGATAAACTTACTTCGACAGAACCTATTGAAACTAATGCAATAATGGCTAATTTACAGGTAACCTCAGAAAATGCAGCAATTATATCAGAGCAATTAGCAGAAATTCTGTTTAAAGTAAACAATGGAAAAGGAACGCTGGGGCGTTTGATACAAGATTCAACCATAGCCGAAAATATTAACCAAACCATTATTAATCTTAAAAGCAGTTCAAAAGGCTTAGATGAAAATATGAATGCCGCTAAAGAAAATTTTCTGTTAAGAGGTTATTTTAAAAGAAAAGCAAAAAAGGCTGAGGATAAGAAAGAAGAAGCCGCTGAGAAAAAGGAAGATGAAAGAAAAGCAAAAGCCAAGAAAGCTAAAAAGTAAAATTAAATGTGTTTTTTATGTCGCGATTATTACAACAGCTAAAAAAAATTGCCTATCTTTTTAAAGCAAGTTTTCAGGGATTTATTGCTGATGATGCCATAAAATTAAGTGCTGCGTTGTCTTATTACACTATTTTTTCGCTACCACCTTTATTAATCATTATTATTTCATTAAGTGGTTTATTCTTTGGTGCCGAAGCCGTTAATGGCGAAATCTTTGGACAAATTAAAGACCTTGTTGGAAATCAGGCTGCATTGCAAATTCAGGAAACCATAAGAAATGTAAAATTATCAACTAGCAATGTTTTTGCTACAACAATAGGTATTATCATGTTATTGGTTGGTGCCTCAGGTGTTTTTGCCGAAATACAAGACTCTATTAATTTTATTTGGGGAATCAAAGCAAAACCCAAACGTGGATTAGTAAGATATTTATACAACCGCTTGTTGTCGTTTTCTATGATTGGATCTGTCGGTTTTCTGTTATTGGTTGGGTTAATAATAAATTCATTGGTTGATTTGCTTAATAAACAATTACTTACAATATTTCCAAATAATATCATCATTTTATTTTATGTTGTAAATGTTATTGTCATTTTTGTAATAATTACGTTGCTTTTTACTATTATTTTCAAAACGCTACCCGATGGTAAAATAGCTTTAAAAGATTGTTTTATAGGCGCTTCATTTACAGCTTTACTTTTTATGATTGGAAAATTTGCAATAGGTTATTATTTGGGAAATTACAATTTTGCTTCAGTTTATGGAGCTGCAGGTTCAGTTATTATAATTCTTGTTTGGGTTTATTATTCTGCTATTATATTGTATTTTGGGGCAGAATTTACTAAAGTATATGCCCAAACCAATGGACAAAAGATAATTCCAAATGATTATTCTGTTCAGATAAAAAAATAATCTCATTTAGTCTTTGCAAGATAAGCTAAATTTCCCCCGCTTTTGAGCCGCAACTCTGCGAGAAGCTTTCGGGAGTTCCCGAAACTATGTTTTTGCTTTGGTTCATACTTTCGGGAGTGCCCGAAGCATT
>CAYTJB010000239.1:0-4711 GCA_964437995.1 uncultured Bacteroides sp.
ATAGGTAGTTTTTCATCTTTTATTTCTACCATATTTCCCTCAATAGATTTTATTTTGGGAACAGAAACAA
This sequence comes from uncultured Bacteroides sp., assembly GCA_964437995.1. Taxonomy (GTDB): domain Bacteria; phylum Bacteroidota; class Bacteroidia; order Bacteroidales; family JACABE01; genus JACABE01. The sequence goes on from CAYTJB010000239.1 coordinate 71, forward strand.
TGAATGATTTATGAATTCTGGTAAAAGTGGCTGAAGGCAAAAGTGCTTCTATCTTTTTCATTGATTGATAAGTAATTATAACCTTATCAGTTGTATGAATCTTTACATAATCGCCCAATGCTTCAATATAAAATACATCAGAAATATTAACTTTGTAAGTCTTTTTATTTGATTTTACAAAAATAAAATCTTCTTCGTGATTATGTGATGTAACTACTTCATGAACAATGGTTTCCTTTGCACTTTCTTTCATTCGTTCCTGTGCTTTTTGTATTGCTTTCAAAAAACGTTCAAAAGAAAATGGTTTTTTTAAATAATCGAGTACATCCAACTCATAACCTTCCAACGCATATTCAGAATAAGCTGTTGTAAGAATACATAATGGTGGATTTTTTAATGTTTTTAAAAAATTAATACCACTCAGCTTAGGCATGTTGATATCCAAAAAGATAAGTTCAACCTCCAAATCATTTAAAGCCTGCATGGCTTCAAAGGCATTGTTGCATTTACCTACAATTTCTATAGTTGGAACATCTTCTGCGTATTTTTCTATGATACGTTGAGCAAGTGGCTCATCGTCAACTATTAAACATTTAATTTTGTGGCTCATGGTTCAATAATTAGTTCAACTTTAAAAATATTTTGATTGTCGGTTATTTTTAAACTATACTTATCAGGATAAAGCAAAGATAGCCTTTTTTTTACGTTTTCAACACCAATTCCAGAAAATTGTTTATCAATAAAATGCTCATTGTTATCTATAGTGTTTTCAATAGTAAATTTAATAACGCCTGTTTTTTCTAAATCAAAAATAATTTTAATAACAGAATGTTCTAACTGCTTGTTTATGCCATGTTTAAAAGCATTTTCAATAAATGGAATAAATAGCAAGGGGGCAATTTGTTGTGAGTTAGTATTACCCTTTACTTTCAAATCAATACTTGCCTTGTCGCCAATTCTAATTTTTTCGAGTTCCAAATAATTTTTAATAAAGTTAATTTCTTTGTCAATCATTACAAAGTTATCTCTACATTCGTACAGCATATAACGCATCAAATCAGATAAATGCAATATCATATTGGGTGTTTTTTCTGATTTATCTAATGATAAACCATATAGATTATTCAAGGTATTGAACAAAAAATGTGGATTAATTTGCCCTCTCAATAGTTTAAGCTCGGCTTCCAATTTTTGCCGTTGTGTTTCTTTGATGTTGATTGAATCTTCCTGGTAATCAATCCAATCGCGTAAAAACTTTAAAAAAGAAGTGATGCTTAAAAATAAACTGATTAAAACAAACTCATAAATAAATTCAAGAAATAGTATCTTAAAAAAATCAGCATTGTATGCACTTACCCTATATTCAATAAAAAGAGAAGTAAAAAAATTGAGTAGAAAAAAAATAATAATATTTAGCAATTGCAACAACGCAAAACGTATATATTTTTTCTTTTTCAAAAACTTTGGTATTAGGAAAAATAAATTTATATAAACTGCTACAGCAATGTAGAATATGGTTATAAAAATACTAACTATACGAATAGTACTAAATAATTTGATTGAAAATCCCCCCAAACCAAAGAACAATAAAAAAATACTGAAAATTAAAATTGCCCAAAAAATAAGATGTTGAAAAAGAAAGCTTTGTGATATTTTTTTTACTGATAGTTTCATAATAATTTTACTTATTAAAATATGTGCCAAAAGTATTAAATTATGACTGATATAACAATTTAATAAGACGAACACCTTAAATTACAAGATAAAAACAAGTTATTAACCGTTCTATTTCCTTTTTTGCTTTTTATCTTTCAAATAACGCATTTTAAGCAGATAATTGCCATTTTTGTCGAATAGGATGTTTTGTTTGTAACAAAATATGTTAGCACCTCGTCATAAGTTAAAAATGGATAATAATCATTAAAATTTAAAACCACCATGAAAACAATAAAAATAATTACCATCGCAATCGTTATTATAATGATTAGTGGATTTACAACTTATGCAAAAGACAACAGCAAAACAGTTCAAAAAAATGAATTAAAAAGTAAGTTATCAAAACAAGTAAAGTTTCCCTTTTTTGCAATAGAAAATTTTCAAGAAAGTAGTGTATTGGTTCTGTTTACTGTGAATAAAGAAGGCAAAATTGATATCGAAACCATGAATTATTTGGACGTAGAATTAGGCAATTATGTAAAAGATTGTTTAGGCAAAATCGTTGTTGAAAAAAACGACATCAGCATTGGCAAAACTCAAGCTATTAAGTTTGATTTTAAATTATTATAAAGGGTTTTTGGGGAGCAAGCTAAACGTTATATAGCGTTAGCTTTTTTCTCATTTTTAGTTAAGTTTAAAAGCGGGAATCTGAAAATTATTTAATTTGAGATTCCTGCTTTTATTTTATAGTTTCTCTTTACTTTTTACCAATGATAATACTATATAAATTCTTATTACAGAAACTATACTAACAAGACAAACACTTTAAAATTCAAGTTGAAACCAAGAAAACATCTGTTTTTCTTGATTTATGCTTTTAATCTATTTAAAAAAATGGTTTAAGCAGAAAAACAGTAGTGTTGTCTAATAAACTTGCCCACAATTAATTATGATATTAATATTGCAGCATCAAATGAAATTAATAATAATCAATTAAAATTTAAAACTATGAAAACAATAAAAATTATCACCATCGCAATCGTTGTTATAATGATGACAGGATTTACAACTTATGCAAAAGAGAATAGCGAAACAGTTCAAAAAAATGACTTAAAAAGTATCTTGGCAAAACAAGTGAAGTACCCATCTTTTGCAATAGAAAATTTTCAAGAAGGCAGTGTTTTGGTTCAATTTACTGTAAATAACGAAGGTAAAATTGATATTGAAACAATAAATTATTTAGACGTTGAATTGGGCGAATATGTGAAAGAACGTTTAGGAAAAGTTGTTGTTGGAAAAAACGACATCAGCATTGGCAAAACTCAAGCCATTAAATTTGATTTCAAATTATTATAAAGGCTTTTTTTTGAGGAGCAAGCTAAACGTTATGTAGCGTTAACTTTTTTCTCATTTTTAGTTAAGTTTAAAAGCGGGAATCTGAAAATATTTAATTTAAGATTCCTGCTTTTATTTTATAGTTTCTCTTTGCTTTTTTGTCAACGATTGTACTACAAGATTGTAAGAATCATCAATCCAATTTTTTATCAACGTATCTGCAATAGAACCATCTATTTCAACAGTATTCCAAAGTTTTTTATTCATGTGATACCCTGGTTTTACGGCAGGATATTGTTCACGAAGCTCAATGGCTTTTTCGGGATCACATTTTAAATTTACACTCAAATTGCCATCTAAATTGTTTAAAGCAAACATTTTGCCACCCACTTTAAAAACAAGTGTAACGTCGTCAAAAGGAAAGCATTCGGTAACTGCTTTTTTCGACAAACAATATTCGCGTAATTCTTCTATGTTCATATCTTTAAGTTTATAAAGTGCCTTGAGTACTCGAAGTTATCGAACTTTTCCAGTTAACACTTAACTTGATCAATTTTCAAAAAAATTGAAACAAATTTAATTATACTATTTTTATTTAACTGCAAAACTATTTAAAATCCGTAATAATTTTACTTATAAGTACTCTAAGTACTTTAGGCATTCCAAGTACTTCTTATTATTTTTCAGTTAATTTAACATCCAACGCATCACGTAAGCCATTGCCGGCTATCATAAAAGCAAGTACAACTATCATTATTGCAATGCCTGGCAATATGGCAAGGTAGGCTGCGTCGAGTATGATGTATCCATAATTTTCTTTAATCATGCTGCCCCACGATGGCATAGGTGGCTGAACACCAATACCTAAAAAGCTTAAGCCTGCTTCCATCAAAATGGCTGAGGCAAAATTGGCAGCCGAAATCACAATAACCGCACCCATTACATTGGGCAAAATATGTCGGAAAATTATTCTTCCATTCCCAAATCCCAATGCTCTACCGGCTTCTACAAATTCTTTTTCACGAATGCTTAAAATTTGTCCTCTTACCACGCGTGCTACTTCTACCCACATAGTAAGTCCTACGGCTATAAATACTTGCCAAAACCCTTTGCCCAATGCAAATGTAATGGCAATAACGAGTAATAAAGTTGGTATCGACCAAATTACATTGATAAACCACACAATCAGGTTATCAACCCAGCCTTTGAAAAATCCGGCTAATGCACCCAACAAAATCCCAATTATTAATGATATTATCACAGCAATAAATCCTACCGACAAACTTACACGTGTTCCTATAATTAACTGGCTGAGCATATCTCTGCCAAATCTGTCGGAACCTAATAAAAACCGTTTTGTATAAAAATTTTCTTTTATAATAACATTTCTGAGTGATGCGATTGATTCGTTATGTGTTTTCCCGTAAATATCTTTAAACTCTAAAACACTATCTTTCTGTATTATAGGAAAATTATTATCTAAAGGAAAAAATACGTTTGCCAAATTTATTTTTTTAATTTCGCCATCGTTGGGTGTTGTGCCTGTATAAACTTCAACTTCAATATATTCTTTATCAAAGATATAATGGTAAACAGGAATGCTCAAAAAAGAACTTTTTTCGCCATATAACATTTTATAAAAGAAGTTTG
>CAYTJB010000240.1:0-628 GCA_964437995.1 uncultured Bacteroides sp.
TTTTCTTATCGCCATAATGTTGGTTAATGTAGTCAATAAATGGGGTGGTACAATCTAATTTTTCGTTTCCATACACAAAGGCTTGTGCGGCACCTTTCCCTAATATCATATCGTAGCCTTCTGCCTTAGCAAAATCAATGGAGAGTGCTTGTATAGTTTCCCAAAGTTTGCTGTTGTATTGCTCAATTATTTGCTGGCTGCTGTTTTCAAAATATTGTTTCTTTTGAAAATAGACTTCTTTATCTTTTTCAAAGTTCTTTTTCAAGTCTTTATCTTTGCTGTTGATGGCTTCCGGTTCTCTTGCTTGCAAATCGGTAAGTAAGCTATCGAGCATCAGTTGTCGTGTTTGTAAAAGACCTTGGGCTTCTTTTTCTATTTCTGCTTTCATTTTAAAGTCTTTATACACTTTTTGCAGGTCAACATAAACAATTTTTTCAGTTTTATTAAAAACTTTAATCGTAATTATAGTGAGCATTGCTGTTGCAATAATTACAACAATGATTATCAGGATATTTTTGTATTTTTTCATTTTTTTAATTTTTTTAATTTTTTTCGTAAAACCGCTAAGCGGTTAAAAAACTAAGTTTTTGATTATGGATTTCCCTTTATTACCGCTAAGCGATTACCA
>CAYTJB010000240.1:638-1666 GCA_964437995.1 uncultured Bacteroides sp.
TCATCAATATTGTTGAGATTCCAACCTGAGGTAATATGTACAGGATCTGCTTGGCAAGGACATTCTATCATATGAGACAATGTATATTCTTGTTTAAATCGCAGATACCATTTTTCATTTTTATCATTGCTTACTTCTAAAACATAATAACCTAATGGAAGCATTCTTGTGGAGCAGAAACTCGCCACGCATCCCCAAAGTGTAATTGAACAGTAATTATCGCCGTATTTTATTTGTAGATTTCCACCCCAGTTATATGGTACAGTAATACTGGGATCTGATGATAGCACTATATCTCTGTTACTATTATATACTTTGTACTTTAATTTAGCTCCAGTTGTTTTATTGTATTCTTCGGTATATTTTAGTAATAAATAGCCACTATTGGTTAAATGATAACCTCCATCCAATTTGCGTTTTAACTCTGCAAAAGGACCATTAGGGGATACAGGTGGATGCCATAATCTACTGCCTATTGAAGACATAATACCTCGAGAACTATGGTCGATATCATCAGTTAGCCATGAAATAGTGGCAGCTCTTCCGTTGGCAACAGATGATTCGGATACTGCTAATTCTCCATTTTCTGCATCATAGTATTCAGGATTGCCGCTAACAGAGTTTTCATCACCGCTTGTTTCGCCTATTACATGGTCAAATTCTCTTAATCCATCAAAATTAGAAAAAGAACTTCCGCCAAATTTAGCTAAGCTAGCTCCATTGGGTGCATAATACAAATTATTGTTGCACACATCCAATTGGTTGCCATTTTCGTTATTTGAACATTCATCCATTACTAAGCAATGGTCGCTCGAACTACTAGATGTGTTGTAGAAAATATTGTTTTGAACAAATAGCATTGAAGTGGTTGACAATTGGGAAAAATTAACATTGTTCACTGAATTGTAAAACGAATTGTTGTATATTTCAACATTATTTGCTTGTCCAGCAATATTAATTCCCGTATTTGAATTTGAAATAAAATTCGAATTTCGTGCTTCGTATTTAAGGAGGGTTTATGCCATTTG
>CAYTJB010000240.1:1676-3245 GCA_964437995.1 uncultured Bacteroides sp.
TGATATATCGCCTTTACGAATTCGGTTATAACTTATTTCTGAAACATTTGCCCAGTCCATTATGATGGAAATACTTCCATCAGTTGCATTAGGAGCAATATTATCTATCCAGTTATTCTTAATTTTTATGTTCTCAAAAGGAATTGATTCTTCTCCCTTCGCAAAAATAGAAGTTAGATAGCCTATAATATAATTGGAATTAATGCTAATATTCTTTGGGTTATCGCGATATTCATTTGGGACTATTACAACACCTGTATTGCCAAAATCTTTTCCTTCGTATTGAATAATATTAGTATCAATAGCTAAACTATCTACGGCTCCACTTATTGTTATATTAATACTATTTGGATCTGTTGTTTTAAATATATTGTAATAAAACCGATTGCGGTCAGAGAACTCTCCTTTTTCTCTGTATTTACCTAATATATCAACATTTCCGCCTTGACTTTCTATGATACATCTATCAATTAATATTCCACTTGAGTTAGCAATGCGTATTGCATTACCATCAAAACTTTTGTTATAAAAATGTATATTTCTAAATTCTATATCAGAAGTATTTTCAAACGTTAGCAAATTACCACTCCCATAAATCTCTGTTTTTCCTATTGCTCCAGCTCCAATAATTCTTATCTTTTTTAGAGGATCCCCAAAATCATACATTCCAAATAAAATTTCTTCCTCATAAACGCCTACATCTACAAATACAACATCTCCGGCTCTTAAATCATAACGCTCTATAATAGTCGATAATCTTTCAACCGGACTATCCTTGCTCAAGCCATTGTTTTTTTCAGAACCAATTGCTGTACAATAAATATCAGAATCTAAGGAAGCATCGTTTACGTAATAGTTATTGCCCATATAATATTTAACGGCATTGCTATAACAGCTATTTTTTAAAACTACCAAAATAGCCGGTCAAGCCTAATATTGCCTCTCCCGAATTAAAGTCATTGGCAGCAGTAGTAATAGTGGCAATACCTGCAATTTCTTCGCATTTGCGTTCTGCACAATAAACACTTGCAATCCATCCTCTTCCACTACCTTCTTGGTTAGAGTGAAAAACAAAGGTTAATGCACCACTGCGATGATTCGAAACAATTTCTTCAATTCTGGCGTTTCCGCAATAAGTTCCAATTAGATCACAATTGGTGCTGTTTCCGTTGTATATTTTTAACCAATCAGCTTCACAGTTTTCTGTTTTTGAATTTTCAAGGTCGAATTCATTAAAAGCTACTACAACCTTATGTAAATTGTCGCAAGGATAAATGGTTAAAGTATAGTCTTTGTTGTAACTATATTCTTCGTCTCTTCCTCCATTATCAACAAAAAATCCGCTACACATAGAAACTACATCTTGTTGTCCCATTTTTATTTCAGCATCTTCTTCGCTAACATAAACGATAATAGGAGCAGATGTTTGGCTCTCACAGCTTTCGCTACTCACTGTAACAGTATATTCTTGTGTAGATGTGGGCAATGCCATAGGATTAGCAATAGTAGCATCACTAAGCCCATCAGATGGGTTCCATTGGTAGGTGTAATTGCCACCACCACCAATGG
>CAYTJB010000240.1:3255-4709 GCA_964437995.1 uncultured Bacteroides sp.
CTACTGTATCTCCGCCAATTAGTACGCTATCTCCACTACAGATACTTTTGTTTTTACCGGGATCTATAAATAAACAGCCCAAACCTAATCTAAGCACAGGACGGACACTGGCTTCGTATAAATAATCCGGCAATCCTTCATCACTGCCATCATTTCGACTCAAATTAGCTTCTGTATAAGAAATACTCCAATTAATCGTATTTTCGGTAGGATATTGAAGACCATGTTCCACTGCAATCTGAAGGTTTTGACTATTATCATAATAAAAAGGATACATTAACTTAAAATAATTAACAAAACCACCATCTATTAAATTATACATATTCCATTCGTATACAAGCGTATAGCCATCTAACGAAAAATTTCCCGATTGCAAACTGGTTGCATTGGTTGATTTTACATATATCTTCACATTTGTTAAATCATCACCATTAAAATCGCCGTTCACATAAAAACCAATATTGGTTAAATATCCACTTTTCCCGATTTCACTCGACAAATAAATACCTTCCCATCTCGAATAATTGTAATAACGATCTATTGGGAATCGTTCTGTTTCAGCTTCTTTATTCCCAATATCAACACTGGTTTCTTGTGCATAACTTGGCTGTATGCCAAGCATAATAATTGCAAGAACTGCCAATACCTTTAGCAGTTGCTTGCTTTTTAAAGCCTTTTTCAACATATTTTTTTGTTTTAATGCTATTTTTTACGGCGGTAATAAAATCTCTTGTTTGTATCTATCCATCCAGCTTTTTTAGGCTGGGTAACGTAATAGATTTTAATATCTGCATCGAGCGGATCATTTACCATTTTTACTGTGAGGGTAGAAAGTTGCAACTGATTTACAACATACCAAATACCATCTTTATATACTTTATGTACAGAATCAACCACACATACTTTTAAATCAGCAGCAGTACTATCGGTTGTTACATAAACTTTAATATCAGCATTTGCAATGCTGTCGGTCATAAAAATCCGTTGAGCTTTTAAGGGTTGGCTCAAAACTATTAATGAAAATAATAGTGGAATGTAGAAAAAATTTAATCTTACCATAAAGAAATTATATTTAGGCGGCAAACATAAAGAAATTTTGTTAATTATTAATTAAGTTTTTTTATAAAATATTAACATTTTTTTGCAAAGAAAAATGGCAGTCATGTAAAGCATTAATAATAAGTATTGTGCATATATTATTGCCATTTGGGTGCATGATTACCTGTTAAAATTTATATTCATTCTAAATAATATTTCATTAAAATTGGAAAGAAGTACTTAGTTTAAATAAGGGTAAATACATCGAAATTAATATTAAGCCAACAACGCCACCTAAAAATACAATGAGCAAGGGCTCCAAAAAACTGCCAATCATACTCATTTTAAAATCAACTTCTTGGGAGTATTGTTCTCTCAACGTTTTTAAAACCAAATCCAATTGATTCACTTCTTCT
>CAYTJB010000241.1:0-1739 GCA_964437995.1 uncultured Bacteroides sp.
GGTGCTGAAATAAGCATAGCAATAAAGGTAACCCAAACCGAACCCATTATAAAAGTTAGAAATCCAAATTTTCCAATACTGGGCTTCCATATTTTTGAAAACAGCAAATCGCCCAAAGTATTTTGCTCAAATAACATTGATGATTTATAATACAAGCCTGCACCCAAAACAAAAGGCAATATGATAACAAAGGATATTGCTATTAACATCCAAAGCGTACTTAAACGATTTTTAGTTTTCCGATTATAGAATAGTACTATCATAGTTTTTTAGTTGGAAGAAAGAAGTTGGAAGTCCGAAGTCGGAAGTCGGAAGACGGAAGTCCGAAGTAGTGCCTCCGTATTTCTGATTTTTGACTAATATCTTTACTTGTTTTTTGGTCATATTTTTATTTCATTTTCGTTCTAACACTCTTTTGTAGTAATATACTGCGTTAGCAATTGTTGTATTAAAACCTTATTTTGTGCTTTTTACAATACCATTTTGGGCTACATTCTGTTACCATACATCCACCTGAATAAGCTTTGCCATTCTTAACTTTTCTACATCCTTTATTCGAAAGTAAACCGTAAGCAATAGGGATAATTTTATCTTTATGTCCAAATGGACATTCTTTTTTAGATATTTTTAATCCATTGGGGCATGGGAAATTAATGTAAAGAAAAATAGATGAGTCATTGGAAACTTTTACATTATTCAAATTGTATTGCTCGTATAAAATAAAACTAAAATTTAAAACATAAGTGTCTTTTGGAATGTTTTTAAATTCGAACTTTCCTAAAGAATCAGAGATAGTTCCTGCAATGATTTTATTATCTAAAGTTCTTAAAAGCCCAATACTAATATACGGTGATACTTCTGAACTAATTCCATGTTTAATAATACCAGTTATATTCCCATTTTGAGCAAAAGCTGCAAGACTCCAAAAGAAAAATTCAAAAATTAATAATCTTTTCATATTTTTGGTTGCTTCATTTTTCTACAATAATTACTAACTAATACCTTTATTCTTTTATTAATTTTTAAGTCTGAATATCAAACTTTTTACTTCGGTCTCCAGTCTTCTGTTTCCAATCTTCCGACTTCGGTCTTCTAACTTCCAACTCACTTAATTTTCCCTTTAAATGCCACCATCATATTCATTAAATTGAATGCAAATTCATAATATTCATTGAATTCCGCTTCTGAAATATACTCACGTCTTTTTGCTTTATGCAAACAAGTAACAACTTCAGCCAAAGAACGTATCGAATATCCCATGAACTTTTTAAACTCAAGATTAGATTGCCCAATTGAACCTTCTGAAATGTTTAATGCTATTGAATCAACCGCTCTTCTAATTTGAGAAGAAAGACTAAACATTTCCTCTTTTGGAAACTTTGAAGCCATTTTATGAATATTTTCTCCCAAATCCATAGCCTTTTGCCAAATTATAAGCTTTTCAAATTTGAATTCCATAGCGATTTTTATAACATTTTATATTTCTAAAACTACTGTCTTCCAACTTCCGCCTTTCGCCTTCTTTTTTCTTTCTTCCGACTTCCGACTTCGGTCTTCCAACTTCCGACTTACTTAATTTTCCCCAACTCCGTTTTTACACTTTCTTCCGATAATAAAACATAGCCAGCTTCATTCACATATTTTTGTCCATCGGTAAGTACCCAATTGAGAAAATGTGTTATTACAGCTTTTTGTGGTTTTCCTTTGCATACAAAAAATAAATCTCTTGCCGGTGGCGA
>CAYTJB010000241.1:1749-3212 GCA_964437995.1 uncultured Bacteroides sp.
TAATAGCTGCCATTATGTCGTCTAAAGTTTTATAGACGTTTTCTTCGGGTTCAATCTTGCCATTTTTATTAATGTCAATAGGAACAACTTCCATTCCTTCGTATTTTTTACGGGTATTCATATCAAAAGCATAAGCAATATTATTGAAACCAATACCAGAAACATCTTTTCTAACAGCATCAGCTACGCCGGCATCGCCATTAACGCCAATGCCTTGAAGATCTTCTTGTTTTTTATTGTTGAGGAATTTTGCCCACATTTCGGCAGCACCACAAGCATCGGAACGAGAGTAAACATTTAATTTTTCTTTGCTTTTTGTTCCTAATGCAGCACCCCAATTTGTAATTTTACCTGTAATAAAAATGTCGTAAAATTTCTCCATAGTAAGTCCATTAGCCTTAATAGCTTCTATTTGAGGATTTTTTGCATTTACAGTTGCTACTACAGCGTCTTTGGTAACAGCTATCCACCAAGCTCCTTTTTGTTTTTCTTCGTCACTTACAGCCTTAGAAAACATTCCTAAATCAATCATACCAGATAAAGCATCTGTCATGCCTTTGCCGGCACCACCGGCTGAAACATTGATTTTTACGTCAGGGTATAATTTCATGTATTCGTCAGCCCATTTTACAGTTAATGGATACAATGCAAAAGCACCAGAAATGCTTATGTTTCCTGATGTGCTATCTTTTCCGTCAGCGTTGCTTTTACTTGAATTGTTTTTACACGATGTTGTTAATGCAACTATTATTGCGATAATTGAACAACTTAGAATTAGTGTTTTTTTCATATTTGTTATTTGTTAATGGTTATTAAATTCATAAAGTTCATAAAGTTTGTAATGTTTATAAAGTAAAAAGATAGTAAGTTAGATTTACTGTTTTTCGTAATTCGTAATTTTTAATTCGTAATTGATTATAAAACTTCTCTTTTATTAAAGCTTGTATGTAAAATAGCTATGCAATTTTCATCACAAGGGTTTCCTAAATAATTTTTATACAATTCGTTCAGTTGAGGATTTTTATGTGCAAATTTAATAGATTCTTTGTCATCAACATCATAAATTGCTTTTGTTCTTGCTTTTATATCTTCCTTGCGAGCAGGAATAGGTTGTCCGCCACCATTTACACATCCTCCCATACAAGCCATAACTTCTACGAAATGAATGTCTTTTCTGCCATTTTTTATTTCAGCGAGCAATTTTTCGGCATTAATCATATCGCTAACTACGGCAATACCAAGCTCATAATCTCCGGCTTTTATTTTGTATTCTTTTCTACCTTTGGTAATATTTCTTAATTCAGTGATTTTAAAATTAACTAAATCGTTGCCAGTTAGTAAATTATATGTTGTTCTAAGAACAGCTTCCGAAACACCACCGGAAGCAGCAAAAAGTTTTCCTGCTGAACTGCGTGTGCCAAAAACTGTATCCGCTAATTCCGATTCAATATTCATAATGTCGA
>CAYTJB010000241.1:3222-4692 GCA_964437995.1 uncultured Bacteroides sp.
ATATCAATACCATATAATCGAATTAATCGGGCTAATTCGCGGGTTGTAAGTACTGCATCAACATCGGTAATTCCTTTGTGGGTCATTTCTTCGCGTTGTGCTTCAAATTTTTTAGCAATACAAGGCATTACAGAAACAGTATAAATATTTTCGGCTGGTATATCAGTTGTTTCAGCATAATATCCTTTTATTAATGCTCCCATCATTTGTTGAGGCGATTTAGCCGTAGATAAATGGTTGATTAATTGAGGATGTGTTTGTTCAACGTATTTTACCCAAGCAGGGCAACAACTACTGAACATAGGTAAATTTTGATTGGACTTTATTCTGTTAACCAATTCGTTAGCAACTTCAATGGTGTTAATATCAGCTCCAAAGCTGGAATCAAATACTCTGTTGAACCCAATTTTTCGTAAAGCAGCATTTATCATTCCATTGATGTCTTTTCCTGCTTTTACACCAAATTCTTCGGCAAGTGAAACAGAAATTGTCGGAGAATACTGAATTACAACGTGCTTTGCAGAATTATTCAAAGAATCAATAATTTCGGGAAGATGATCTCTTTCGTACAAAGCACCTGTGGGGCAGTTCATTATACATTGTCCACAATTAATACAACTTGAGAGGTTAATTCCTTTTTGAAAAGAAGTCGTAATTTCGCAATGGTTGCCTCTTTTGATAAAATCAATGGCTGAAACGCCCACGATTTCTTCGCAAACTCTTACACATCTGCCACACAATATACATTTTTTGGGGTCTCTTACCATACTTGAACCCGACCGATCGGCTTTTTGTTTCCCTTTTTGTCCACTAATACGGCGTTCGAGCACATTTAGCTCAATGGCTAATTTCTGTAATTCGCAATTACCATTACGTTCGCAGTATAAGCAATCATCAGGATGATTTGAAAGCAATAGCTCTACAATGGTTTTTCTGGCTTTAATAACCTTAGGTGAATGGGTTTTAATTCGCATCCATTCTTCAACAGGCTGGGCACAAGAAGGCACTAAATTATCTTGTCCTTCCACTTCTACCACACAAATTCTACAAGCACCGGTTGGTACTAATTCTTCCATATAGCACAAAGTAGGCACTTTTATACCATTACGACTTAATGCCGACAGAATGGTTTCGCCTTTTTTGGCTTTGATAATTTTGTTATTTACTTCTATATCGAAAATCATAACTGTATGATTATTGGTTGTTAGTTTTGAATTATGTTTGTATGCATTTGGTTTAATTTTTCAGCAACAAATTGTTGTAAAACTTCTTTTGAAGGTAAATTTATAAGATATTCACTTACAAATACATTTTCTTTTGCAGTGGTTGCATATTTTACCATTGTTTTTTTGCTTTGCGTACAAAGTAAAATACCAACGGGTTCGCGGTCGTGCGTTTGCATAATTTCGTGTTTATAGTATTGCAAATATACTTCGAGTTGCCCAATGTGTTCGTGTTTAAATTCATCGT
>CAYTJB010000242.1:0-3516 GCA_964437995.1 uncultured Bacteroides sp.
TTTTAGGCGAAAAGACTATTATTCATCCCAACGATGATGTTAACAAATCGCAATCGTCCAATGATACTTTCCCCACTGCTATGAGCATTGCCGGATACAAGATGATAGTAGATGTTACAATTACTGGAGTAGAAAAACTCAGAAATACACTGGCAAAAAAATCAGAAGCATTCAAAGATATTGTAAAAACAGGACGTACCCATTTAATGGATGCCACACCTCTTACATTAGGACAGGAATTTTCGGCTTATGTTTCTCAATTAGACCATGGTGTTAAAGCTGTGAAAAATACATTGGAACATTTAGCTGAATTAGCTTTAGGTGGAACAGCCGTTGGCACTGGATTAAATGCACCCAAAGGCTATGACGTGTTGGTTGCAAAAAAAATTGCTGAATTAACAGGATTACCATTTATTACTGCTCCCAATAAATTTGAATCTTTGGCTGCTCATGATGCAGTGGTGGAAACAAGTGGAGCTCTAAAAACATTGGCAATTAGTTTGATGAAAATTGCTAACGATACACGTTTGCTTGCTTCTGGTCCTCGTTGTGGAATAGGTGAGATTCATCTTCCCGAAAACGAACCAGGTTCTTCAATTATGCCAGGAAAAGTAAATCCTACTCAAAATGAAGCTCTATCAATGGTTTGTGCACAAGTTATTGGTAATGATGCTGCTATTTCTGTTGCAGGAACACACGGGCATTTTCAATTGCATGTATTTAAGCCTGTTATGATTTACAACTTATTACAAGCTGCTCGTTTATTAGGCGATGCGTGTGTTTCATTTAATGATAACTGTGCTATAGGCATTGAAGCCAATATGACATTTATTAATAAAAACCTTGAAAGTTCCTTGATGTTGGTAACTGCACTTAATTCGCACATTGGCTATGACAATGCTGCAATGATTGCTAAAAAAGCCCATCACGAAAATAAAACTTTGCGCGAAGCTGCATTGGAATCGGGCTTACTTACGGATGAAGAATTTACATTATGGGTTGACCCTCGAAAAATGTGCTAAGTTATTGTTTTTAAACCGATTAGTTGATTGATTTTTTAATATTTTAAAAAATATCAGGTTTATATCATAAGATTTTATAATTTTGTTCGCTCAAATAATAAATAAATAAAAATGAAGAAAATATTAACGCCAAGATTAATTTTTGTTATTTCTGTAGTATTTGTAGCAGCTTTCTCTCGCTTACTACCTCATTTGCCAAACGTTACACCGGTAGCAGCCATTGCTTTATTCGGAGGAACTTATATTAACCGAAAATATTTAGCATTTTTACTACCATTAGTAGCCTTATTTATCAGCGATTTATTTTTAGGATTTTACACCGAAATGTATGCGGTTTATATTAGTTTCGCAATTACAGTAAGCTTAGGAATGTTGCTTAGCAAAAAAACTTTAGCTATTTCAACTATTTCTGCTTCAATAGCTTCGTCGGTAATATTTTTTGTATTAACCAATTTTGCTGTATGGATGAGCGGAACATTTGCCTATCCTACCACAATTGCAGGTTTAGGATTGTGTTACGAAGCAGCTATTCCATTCTTTAGAAACGAACTTTTTGGAACATTGGCTTACAACACATTATTTTTTGGAGCATTTTATATAGCAAAAAACAGATTTCCTGTTTTAGCAAGAGCTTAAATATTTACAACGTTTATTTAAAGGCTGGCTTATGTGATATGTCAGCCTTTTTTGTTTTAAATACTTTTTTATACTAAAGCGACATACATCCCGTTGAATATTTGGTTGAAAAGCAGAAAAATGGTACTTTTGTAAAAAATATTATACACTGTGAGACTTTCGTTTTTTAAATTACCTAAAGCTAAAGTATTTGAATATAAGCCATTGTATTATGATTCAAAAAAAGATGCAGAAAAAACAACAGCTGTAAATAATGAGATACAATTGAGACTTAAAGCCGAGATGAATGAAAAATGGGCAATTGGAAGACATAAAGGCAGTAAAGCAAGAGGCTTTATCAACTCAAAAAACTTAATTTTGTATTTATTTTTTGTACTATTACTGTTGTATTTTATTTTCAAATAAAAAGTAAAAAATTAGTAACTAATCATATTATTCATATTTTTATAAGTTATTATTTTACTGTATCTCACTGCGAAGCAATGGATTGACATAAAACAATTTACGCTACAAAACAAGCGTTTAAAAATAGCGGAGGCTTGTGTAAGCAATACAGAAATAGCGAAGTTAGTCAAGTAAATATATGTACAAATCATTATTTCGCTATGACTTGTATTGCGTTGAATTTTTAAAGGCGTAGTTTTGAAGTAAATTATTTTTAGTCTTGAATTTTTGTAACTTTTTGTTCAAGCAAAAAGTTAAATATAAATAAGTTACGATATTTTTTTGAAACATAAACGATAATTATAAAAAGAGAAAATAATAATAAAACTGATTAGTTACAAAAATTGTAATGTAGCACTTTACAAACTTTATAAACTTTATGAACTTTTTCCACTTACCATGTCAGATATAATCCACTTACTACCCGATGCTGTTGCTAACCAAATTGCGGCTGGTGAAGTAATTCAACGTCCTGCTTCCGCAGTTAAAGAATTGCTCGAAAATGCCTTAGATGCTGGTGCTACTCACATACAATTGATTGTAAAAGATGCTGGGAAAACATTGATACAAATAATTGATAATGGTAGCGGAATGTCTGATACCGACGCCCGATTAAGTTTTGAACGCCATGCTACGTCTAAAATTAGTCAGGCAAATGATTTGTTTTGCATACGCACCATGGGTTTTAGAGGCGAAGCATTAGCTTCTATAGCAGCTATTGCACATATAGAACTTAAAACAAAATTACACGATGCAAGCTTAGGAACACAAATAATTATCGAAGGTAGCGAAGTAAAATCACAGCAAGCATGTCAATTTACAGGAGGTACTTCAATTTCTGTTAAAAATTTGTTTTTTAATGTACCTGCACGGCGTAATTTCTTAAAATCGGATGTACAGGAAGCCAATCATATATTAGAAGAATTTTACAGGATAGCTTTAATAAATCCAAGCATTGCCTTTACTTATCATCACAATGGGAAGTTAATTTATCAGTTAGAGAAATCGAACCAAAAGCAGCGAATTGTAAATATTTTTGGAAAAAGCTATGCCGAACGATTGATACCTATTGAACAAGAAACCAATGTTGCAAAATTTAACGGATTTATTGGTAAGCCTGAGTTTGCAAGAAAAACACGTGGTGAGCAATATTTCTTTGTAAACAAACGATTTTTTAAGCATCCATATTTACATCATGCGGTGGATAATGCTTTTCAGGAATTATTGCCCGAAAAGTCTTTTCCTTCCTATTTTATCAATTTTGAAATCAATCCTAAGGAAATCGACATCAATATTCATCCTACCAAAACCGAAATAAAGTTTGAAAATGAGCAGGCTTTGTGGTCTATCGTGCTTGCAGCCGTAAAGGAGTCTTTGGGTAAATTTAATATTGCTCCTTCTATCGATTTCGATC
>CAYTJB010000242.1:3526-4689 GCA_964437995.1 uncultured Bacteroides sp.
ATTTTGAAGTAGAACATAGCTTAAATTTAATGCCACCACCTAAGGATTATGATGTTAAGCCACCTTCTATTAAAATTAATCCAGATTTTAACCCTTTCGACGACAAAAATAAAAGAAGCTATTCGCCACCTAAACCTACTGAAGGAGAACAACGTAACTCGCAAAACTGGGAAAAAATATTTGAGGAAACCAAAGCTTCATCGTTTACAATTACGCCCGAAGAAAAACAACAATCTTTTGATAATGAATTAGATACAACCGTTTCTAATTCGCTTAATTATTCGTTTTTTCAACTTCAAAATCGCTACATTGTAACTTCTATCAAATCGGGTTTGATAATTATTGACCAACAAAATGCTCATGAACGCATTTTATATGAACAATTTATCGAAACCATTGAAAATCATAATGGTATTTCGCAACAGCAACTTTTTCCTCAAACTATTGTTTTTAGTCCATCGGATAGCGAATTACTCAAAGAATTGAAAAACGAAATGGCATTATTAGGTTTTGATGTCAACGAGTTTGGGTTAAATACGTTTATTGTAAATGGAATACCAGCAAACATGGTTGACGAGAACATTAAGCATGTGGTAGAAGGAATGTTGGAAAATTTTAAAAAAAACCTAATAAGCTTGAAAGTTGATAAAAAAATTAACTTAGCGTTATCAATGGCAAGAAATATGGCAATAAAACCCGGTAAAATGCTGATGCAAGAAGAAATACAAAATCTTATCGACAAGCTTTTTGCATGCAAATTGCCTTATCAATCGCCATCCGGAAAAAAAATATTGATTTCCATCACTTTAGATGAGTTAACAGAAAAATTCAAATAATTTAGAAAAATGACAATAGAACAATTTCGCCCAAGAGGCTTTAACTTTTTACCTCCAGTTGTTAAAAACTTATTGATTATCAATGGATTATTCTTTTTGGCTACCATTACTTTTGATACCGTTTATCACATAGACCTTGATAGATATTTAGGATTGCACTATTTTGAATCGGAATTATTTCGTCCTTGGCAATACATAACTTATATGTTTATGCACGGTGGTATTGAACATATCATATTTAATATGTTTGCATTATGGATGTTTGGATATACATTGGAAAATTATTGGGTTGGTAAAAAATTCTTATTTTATTATTTGGTAACTGGT
>CAYTJB010000243.1:0-4307 GCA_964437995.1 uncultured Bacteroides sp.
GTCCACATGAAGAAATAATGGTTTAAAAAAGCATTACTTTTGTCTATTATACCTTTTTTTACAAACCTGATTTTTCTCTCTTCGGTATAAATAACCAACCTATTTTAGAACGTCCCATTATAATAAATTCAATCTATAAGAATCTTGTTTGATAAAGATAAACAACAAGATAGTAAACGACCACAATGAAGAGCCTCCATAGCTAAAAAATGGCAAAGGAATACCAATAACAGGCAATAAGCCTAATGCCATTCCTATATTTACAAAAATGTGCATAAATAATATAGAAGCAACGCCATAGCCATAAATACGGCTAAAAGAAGATCGCTGTCGTTCAGCAACAAGAATAATTCTAATCAATAAACCTATTAATAATGCAACCACAACTAAACTTCCGATAAAACCCCATTCTTCGCCAACGGTACAAAAAATAAAATCGGTACTTTGCTCAGGGACAAAATTAAATTTGGTTTGTGTTCCATTCAAATAACCTTTGCCAAAAAAACCACCAGAACCTATGGCAATTTTTGATTGATTTACATTATAACCAGCACCTTTCAAATCAATTTCTTTACTTAGTAAAACATTGATTCTTTGGCGTTGGTGGTCTTGCAATATATTGTCGAAAACATAATCTACAATAAAAACAAAACCAATTGTTAATACCAAAAATGCAACAACCGTAATAATTCCTTTCTTGCTTTTTCTAATAAAAAAAAGAAAAATTAATGCCAGTCCTATTACAATTCCCGACAAGACAAATTGATTGATTAGCAATGCCAACACAAAAAGTACAGCTACTATTAATCCAAATATCAATATATTACCCGATAACCCTTCGCGGTATAAAACCAAAATAAAAACAGCATAAACAATGGCAGAACCTGTATCATTTTGTAAAAATATTAATAATGAGGGTATTAACAAGATTAAAATAGCATACATTTTTGTTTTTTGCTCTTTAATATGAATATCGGTTGAGCTTAAAAACTTAGCAAGTGCGAGATTGCATGCAAATTTTGCAAATTCGGAAGGTTGTAATCCAAATCCACCAATTTCGAACCATGATTTGGATCCGGCAGTGGTTTTGCCTGTAATTAATACTACAACTAACAAAAGCAGAAAAAATCCATAAATTCCAAAAGCAAATTGGGAGAAAAATTTCGAATCAATAACCATGATAAACAAAGCAAGAAGTAATGAAGAAGCAATCCAAATTAGCTGTTTTCCATAACTTTGGGAAAAGTCGAAAATGCTTTTATGATTTTCATCGTAAACAGCTGAATAAATATTGAGCCAGCCCATAAAAACCAGCATCAAGTAGATGCTAACCATTACCCAATCAATGTTTTCTAATATGCCTTTTTGTTCTCTCAATGTTTTGACAGTATAGTAGCGTTTATCATTCTTTCTTCCAAGTCTTTACGCTTGATATTTTTTGTTAAATATTTTTCTATCATTAAACTGGCAATGGGTGCAGCCCAAACGCCACCAAAACCAGCATTTTCAATATAAACAGCAATAGCTATTTTAGGATTAACCCTTGGCGCAAAAGCAATAAAAATTGAATGGTCTTCGCCATGTGGATTTTGAGCAGTACCTGTTTTGCCGCAAACCACTATGCTATCTATTCTTGCTCCTGATGCTGTACCGCCGGGTTCGTTTACCACTTCGTACATTGCATCTGCCACTACTTGAAAATATTTATCGCTTACTTTGGTAAGATTTTTTTTTAAAAATAGCGGATTGATGGTTTTTTCTTTACCAATAGCTTTTACAAAATGAGGGGTGTAAAAATAGCCTCTATTTGCAAAAATAGTAGCAATATTTGCCATTTGCAATGGAATAATTCCCATTTCGCCTTGCCCGATACTCAACGAATAAATGTTGCTAAATGCCCATGCATGATTTCCATAAATTTTATCGTAATACTTTGCATCAGGAATACGTCCTTTTTTAACATTTGGAATATCAACATCTAAGCGTTGTCCTAATCCAAAACTCAATACTTTATCATTCCAAAGATTTAAACCTAATTCACTATCTTTAAACCTATCATTTGCAAGCCCATGTTGGATAATTCTTCTAAAAACTTGATAAAAATAGGGATTACACGACATTTTGATGGCACTTTTTAAATCGGTGGCATTCGGATGATTATGACAACCCAATAAGGATTTATCGCAAGGGAATGCAGCTCTTTCAGTAATAACGCCTTCTTCTAAAGCTACTAAAGATTGAACAATTTTAAAAATTGAACCTGGTGGATAAACTGCCATTAAAGCCCTATCAAATAAAGGTTTTGTTGGATCTTTTAATAACTTATTATAATTAACACCTCTTACTCTACCTACCAATAAATTAGGGTCGTAAGTGGGACTCGAAACCATAGATAAAATTTCTCCGGTGGCAGGCTCAATAGCAACAATACTACCAATTTTATTTTTTATTAAACGCTCTCCATAAGCCTGTAAATCAGCATCTAATGTTGAATGAAGGGCTTCGCCAGCAATAGCAACTGTATCATAAATTCCATTATGAAAACTCCCTTTTTCGCGGTTAAAAACATCATACATCACGATTTTTGAACCTTTTTGACCTCTCAAAATACTTTCATAGTATTTTTCTAAGCCACTCATGCCGATATAATCGCCTGGTTTGTAATATGAATCAGTAACTTCATTTCCAATTTCTCCAATATACCCCAATGTATGTGCAGCAATACCTAATGGATATTTTCTTAAAGTACGGGATTGTACATAAAAACCACTGTATTTGTAAAGCTTCTCTTGTAAATAACCATAATTTTCTTTTGAAATCTGTTTTTCAAAAATAGAGGCTGCATAAGGTGAGTATTCTCGGGATTTTTTAAGTTTTAATATTACGTCTTCCTTCGTAATACCAACTAATTTACAAAATTCTATAGTATCAAAAGCTTTAACTTGCTTGGGTATAACCATTAAATCGTAAACAGCTTCGTTGTAAACCAATAACTTATTATTGCGGTCATAAATCAACCCGCGAGCCGGATAATTGGTTACAAAACGGAGTGCATTTTTATTGGCTGATAAAATATAGCTATTGTCAATAATTTGAAGAAAAAACAAACGTGCAATAAAAATACAACCTACTACCACAAAAATGGTAATTATCACATATTTTCTGTTGTTGTAGGTTTTTTTCATTTAAGATTTGGTTTGTCAATATTCCAAACTATTTCTACTCAAAAAACCCTGTTGGTTTATAAAAAACATGACAGGGTTAAATGGTATATAAATACAAAAGTAATAATAATATTAAATTTTTACCATCTCTTTTTACTTGGTCTTCCAGTTCTGCTCGTTCTGTCGGAATCTGCTTTATTGATGCTTTTGTTTGGATCTTTATTTACTCGATTGTCAGATTCGCGTGGTGGTCGGCTACTTGATTCTTTTTTAAAGCGATTATCAGATTCTCTGGGTGGACGACTACTCGATTCTCTGGATGAACGGTTGTCAGATTCGCGTGGTGGGCGACTTCCAGCATCTTTATTAAATCTACCACCACCTGATGATTCTTTATTCCATTCTTTTCTTTCGCCACTTCTTCTATCATCGCCTCTACCAAAACTTCTTCTTTCGTCACTTCTGCTACTATCGTTTCGGCGTGGTGGTCGGCTACCGTAATCGTTTCTACGTGGTGGTCTACTATCACGGCGTTCGCGACTTCTTCCCTCACCAGAACCACCGTCTCTTCTGGGTGATGATTGTTCAATAGCAACCATTCTATCGCCATATCTAACATCTTTGAATGCAGCTAAAATCATTTCGAGATAACTGGCTTCTATTTCAAAGAAAGAGAAAGATTTTAAAATTTCAATTTTCCCAATTTTAATTTCTCTTATTTGGGTTACATCATTTAATAATCCAATTAAATGTGCGGGTTGTAAACCGTCCATTTTGCCAAGATTAATAAATAATCTTGCAAATCCTTCGGTAGTATCCGACTTGCCCGAACGTTCGTTACTTTTTTCTGAAACATTCAAATCGGTTGCGTTACGATAATAATTTAAGAAGCGGTTGAATTCAACAGATACAAAGCGTTTTATCAAATCTTCTTTGCTTAGCTCTTCTAATTTTTTATGAATAACTGGTAAAAAATCAGCAATTTCTTCTTCATTAACGGCTACTTTTTCCATTTTGTCAATCATGTGAAAAAGTTGTTTTTCGCAAATTTCTTTTCCATTAGGAATTTTAGCCATTTTAAAGGTTTTGCCTAATTGACGTTCAATGTCTTTAATTTTATGCTTTTCACGCATATTGGTAATG
>CAYTJB010000243.1:4317-4684 GCA_964437995.1 uncultured Bacteroides sp.
GAAATTCCCGATTTATCAGCTCTTCCTGTACGTCCACTACGATGTGTGTATGCTTCAATTTCGTCAGGAAGATTATAATTAATAACATGTGTAAGATCATTTACATCTAAACCTCTGGCAGCAACATCAGTAGCTACCAACATTTGCAAGTTTCTTACTCTGAATTTATTCATTACGCTATCACGTTGAACTTGCGATAAATCGCCATGTAAAGCATCGGCATTGTAACCATCTTTGATAAGCCAATCAGCCACTTCCTGTGTTTCTCTCCGTGTACGACAGAATATAATTGCATAAATATCAGGGTAATAATCGGCTATTCGTTTTAAAGCTAAATACCTGTCTTTGGCATGCACCAAATAGCAGT
>CAYTJB010000244.1:0-4684 GCA_964437995.1 uncultured Bacteroides sp.
ACTGTAAACCCATTGATAATTGTTGTTTGCCATTTTTAATTTTCTCTAAATCCAAATTAGCTTGCTTAACTTTTGCGATTTTTTGTCCGCTTCCAAAAATTGGAATATTCACATTTAAGCCTAAAATATCAGGCGGTGTAAAAGAAAACGATTTTTTATTAAAGTTTTCCTGATGATTGTAGAAAACAGCTACATCAGGCAAGAATGTTGATTTTTGATATTTCACATTTAAGCTTGCCATTTTTTCCTGAACAGAAAGTAAACGGTAATCAACTTGATTTTCAACATTTAAGTTTTTTTGTACCAATACATCTGCTTTTAATTGTCCAATCAAATCATCGGTTTTATCTTTCAATTGAATTTGCGTTTTTAAGTCCATACCCATTTGAAATTTCAATAGATTCAGAGCCACTTCGCACTGCCTATCAATCATTTCTTTGGTGTTTTGAATATTGATAAGCGTAATCTGCATTTGGTCAACATCGGTTTCTTCTATAAAACCTTCTTTGTGGGTTTCTTTAATTTCATACAATATTTTTTCTGTTGCCTTGTAAATACTATCAATAACTAATTTGTTTTCCCGAGCTATTACACATAAAAAATAAGCGTTGGTAACAGATTCCATTAAATCATTTTCCGATTTAGTAATATTTACTTCCGATAATTGTTTGAATGTTTTAGAAGTTTGCAATCCAACAATATATCCTCCGCTAAAAATTAATTGAGAAACTGTAACATCAAAAGTTAGTCCCCATTTTAAATCATTATCACTAGTTGGTTCTGCAGGTTCTGGTTTTGTAATATTACCAAAATTTGGGTTATTCCCAGTTAAATTATATAACGCTTGGTCAGCTCCATACATCCAGCTACCTAAATTACTTAAGCCTGAAAAGGCTTTAATATTTTCGGGAACTGTAAGTTGATATGAACCAGCCAATTTCCCGTTCACTTGGGGTAATCCTACTGAAGTGGTTTCCCAAATTTTTTGTTTTGCAGAAGCCAAATCAATATTCGCATTTTTAATCAACTGACTGTTTTTAAGTGCATATTCTTTAGCATCTTTTAGTGTTAATTGTGTGCTTGCATCCTGCTGTGCAAAAAGCGGAATATAAGCAACACCAATTAGTAAAATTGTGATTATTGGTTTTTTCATTGTCATTATAAATTATATTAATGGTTCGTTTTTAATTCTATTTTCAAAATATTTAAGCCCTTTCGAACTAGCAATTCCTCTAATATGATATATAAATAGCTGGGTAAACATTTCATGTTGAGGGAATTTATTTAAATAAATATCATCTTCAAAGAAAACGTCGTCCATACGTTTCACATAAATAGCAGTAATAATATCAGGATTCAAATCATCACGATACAAGCCTTCGTTAATTCCTTTTAAAAGATTGTTTTTGATGTTATCGTAAACATGTTCTTTGCGATTTACAATTAAATCCTTAGTTAATTCAGGATAATACTTGCGCAAATCGTACAAAATCGGAGGATTAATACCTTTCAGCATTTCAATTAGATGCTTGCTAACTTCTATTAAAGAGTCAATAGCATTCAAATTGCTGTTGATGATTTCAATAAATTTTTGATCTTGGTCGCAATTATGAGAGTTTACGACCTTAACAACCAAATCGGCTTTGTCTTTGAAATACTGATACAGTGTTTTTTTTGAAATGCTTAATTGTTGGGCAATATCGTCCATCGAAACACTTTTGATTCCATATTTTTTAAAGAGTTCCCCTGATTTTTCGATGATGAATAATTCTTTTTCTTCCATGCTGCAAAATTATAAAAAAAAATAAACTAAAAAAACTTTTTTTTATAAAAAGTTTCTAAAGTATAAAAAGTTTTTTTAGTTTATTTTTTAATTATATAAAAATCAAACCATTATATATATTTTATTTTTATAAATTTAATACTGCAAAGTTACATACATAAATTTTTATATTCAATTGTTTTTTGTTGAAACAGGAATATTGGCTTATAAAATGGTGTTTTTAGGTGTTGGAAAATGATTTGCATTACATTTACACTATATAGTTCAATGATTAAAAAATAAATGCAATTAAATATAAGGAGACTTTATAAATTTTACAGCTTATTTAGACACAAACACACAATTAAATTTTCAACATAATAATTTAACAGACAGACACATAAGAAAATAAGTAAGTGTTTTTTTGATTTTTTCTCTAATTTTATATTGATGAAACAAAATTATTATTGTATCTTCGCATTAAATTTATGTAAAACATTTGATTGAATATCAATGTTTTTAGGGGTTTGAAAAGATAAATTTTCAGAACCTACTTTTTGCTTTTGTGTTTATAGAGTTTGGGTTACACTTTGACAAAAAATAATTATTGATTAGAAAAAATACTTAATCTATTTTGAATTATGAAAAAAATATACGACATTTTTAAAATGCGTCAACCGATGATGATATTATTGGTTGGCTTGTTGTTATTATTAGTTGGGCTTGATAATAATGTTTTAGGCCAAGTAAATGGAGATTATAGGTCTTATACTATAAATGCACCATCCAATGATTCGACTGGCTACTGGAATAATCCAACTACATGGCAAAGATATAATGGAACAGCATGGGTTACTGCTACAGTTGTTCCCACAGCTTCTAACAATGTAACTATTATGAGCGGAAATATTGTTTTGGTAACAATTGCCACAGCTCAATGTGCTAATCTATCTGTTATAGGAACACTTACAATAAGCAATTCTATTAATGTTTCGGGCACTACTACAGTTGTTGGAAGTACGGGAAGAATTAACCATTCGAGTACCACAGGTACAAAAACTTTTACAGGACTGGTAACGATTGGAAGTGGTGCACAATGGAATAATTCAGCTAATGACTCAATTACTTTTCAGGGAGGACTTACAAACAATGGCACATTTACTGCAGGAACAGGTGTTTGTATTTTTAATACAACCGCCAGTCAAGTTTTTACGGGAATAGCCACAATAGCTAATATTACAGTTACAGGTGTTACGCTTACCAATAATGGCACTTTAACTGTTAGTACAGCACTTTCAGGAACAGGAGGATTAACACAGGGAGCAAGTTCTTCACTTAATATTGGTGGAACATCAGGAATAACAACAATAACAGCTACGAATAGTGGTAATACTGTTAATTATAATGGAACAGCACAAACGGTAAAAGCGACTACTTACCATCATCTTACAATATCAAGCAGTGGTACCAAAACTGCGGGTGGAATTATAACCGTTAATGGGGATCTTACTCTTAGTAGTGGTACTACTTTTGCAGGATCAACATATACTCATAATATTAAAGGGAATTGGACAAACAATGGAGCTACATATACACCAAGTACAGGAACTATTAATTTTAATAGTACAACTATTGATCAAAACATAAATGGTTCAACTACCAGTCAAACTTTTAATAATATAACTGTAGATAAAAGTTCAACAAAATTAATTATCAGTGGAAGTACAACTACAGTAACTGTTGGTGGTACATTAACTATGACATCCGGAAATATTAATTGTGGTACTAATACTCTCCAATTAGGTACAAGTACAGCATCAGTTGGAACGCTTTCATATACAGCAGGAAATATAATAGGTAATTTTAAACGATGGATTAATGCAACGGGTACTGGAATAAGATTTCCACTTGGAACTTCCACAGGTTCAGGATCTATTGCTGCTGAGTGTAATGCATTGGTTACATTTACAAATCTTACCAATGGCTCTCTTACAGGGAAGTTTATTGCTACTGATCCAGGTTCTACAGGTTTACCTCTAACTGAGAATTCACGGAGTGTTAATAATCAATTTACAGAAGGTTACTGGTCGTTAGTTGCAGCCGATGCATTAGCTAGTATTAACTATGCACTTGAACTTACCGGAACTAATTTTTCTAGTTATACTGAAGATACAGAAGTGCGTATTATTAAACGTGCTACAGGGGGATCTTGGGTGTTAAATGGAACTCATGTAGCAGGAGCTTCTTTCATAGCGAAACGTTCAGGATTAAGTGGTTTTTCAGAATTTGCACACGCTAAATCAAACCTTTGCCCAACCTCGCCTACTACAGCAACCAAAAACCCAAACATAGCCACAGTATGTGCAGGCACAACCATTACTCTTAGTTCAGCAGCAACCGGTGGTGAAGATGCCAGTTGTACAATAGAATACAGATATTCTACTGATGGTGGAACAAATTGGAGTTCTGCAAGTTCTGCAATTTCTTCATTTGCTGCAGTGGCAAATGGAAATAATATTATACAAGCAAGAAGAAATAATTGTACGTCTGCATGTACTTACCCTACAGCATGGAATACTGTGGCAACATGGGCAATAGATGCTACTCCTGTTGCTCCTACATTAGGTACTGCAAGTCCAACAGATGGCAATACCATTTGAGCAGGCTATAATTTAGGAACAGTGACAGGTACTGGTGGTTCGGGCGGTTCTACAGGTGCTACTAATGAATATCAATATAGTATTAATGGTGGAAGCACATGGACTGCATACACAAGTGGTAGTACAATAAATACTACAGGTGCAACAGGCAGTGTAATAGTTCGGGCACGTAGAACTAGTGGAACTGGTGGAAGCTGTACAGCTTCGGCATGGAGTACTATTTGCACATGGATGGTAGGCTCAACCCCAATAGCACCAACAT
>CAYTJB010000245.1:0-4684 GCA_964437995.1 uncultured Bacteroides sp.
ACGCTTTTCAACATGCGACACTTTTCCCGCCGAATTATAAGGGGGCGACATCCTAGTCTCTGACTTTCCCGGAAGAACAAGTCTGTTTTTGAAAAGAGTCTTTGGAGCAAAATAAGACAAGAGGGCAGCAGTTACGTGTCGAAATCCTTTAAACTCTGGGGTGTTTGCTTTTGACTTTCTTTCGGTGGGTGCGTCCCTCCTGGTGGCCGCCGAAAGATAGTCAACGAGAATGACCACCACAGGTCGATCGTGCAGTTTGATGCGTCGCCCATCGTTGAGCAGGCAAATTGCAGGATTGTGTAGAATTTCATACAGCAGTGATTTGCAAGACCTCCACTGTTTAGCAGGCAAGAAATTTTCCACGTCAGACTCCATCTGAAGAACCGTCTTGTTCCACACTGCTTCGTCCTTGTCTATGCAGCAGGCATCGTCGTCATCATTGTCCTCGTCCTCTGAACTGTCTCCGTTATTCGAACCTCCCTCGTTGCCGTCCTCCCTTTTTCTTTTTCTTTTGGAAGCAGAAGCAGATCTTTTGACAATTTGATCTTCAGTTTTTTTTGTCTTGACTGAGGCAACCAGTTCTGGCCTGAGAATCAGAAAACTTCCCCTGACAAATTCTCCCGCGCCCGGCAAATTTCTCGAAGCATCTGATTGATTGTTTACCTCCACGTCCAAGAGGTTGTCTGCCTCTTCCTCATACATTTCAACTCTCGAAGGGTACGGATAAACGACCGCAAAACCACTCTTTGGGTCGATCAGACGGAGAAGGTGAGAACAGGCCACCTGGTAGGGCTGGACAGATTCTGGCAAGGCACTTAGTTCGAGAACCAACACTTCCCTGCTTCGCTGTGCCGCTCCCACAGCCTCTTTGAGTCTAGTCTTTAAATCTGGGTCAAAAATTCTGGTCGAGAGTATGTAGCTGGCCAAGTTGGTGACAGAAGCGCTCGAACAAAATAGGGCGATCCTGTGAACCAGGTTGAGCAGCTCGTACTGTCTGCTTCCCAGGATCGAGTGGGTAATTACAAAACAGTGACCGAGCGCCAAGTGGTGTGTTGCTGCATTCACAATTTCACGAATATGCTGAGTCACTTTTTGAAGGTCGTCTATCAAAAGGACATCTCCTTCGTTCAACTCCTCGATGTCAAAGTCTTCCCAAGTTCGCTGCAGCAGCTGCGCCAAAGGCCGTCTGAACTTGCTATCGTCCTTGGGTTCCTCCAGAGGCACAAACGTCACAGACTTGTTGCAATTTACAACCCAGAGTCGAACAACGGGATCCTGAAAAAACAAGTGCTGATGTTCGACAATCTTTCTTACGTACGTGGACTTTCCCAAAAAACTGGGTCCCGCGAGAAGAGTAGTGGTCTGTCGCGGAAAAGGCCGAAACAGTTTCCAGCGATCCTCGTTGCCTTGCTGCTGCTGCTGTTCAATTTCTAATTCGGTCTCTTCCCTTTGGAGGTCCATGCTTGACTGTGAAAGCTAGAGACAGATCCTCTCCCTTTTATAGTTGTATTAAAGCTTAAATAAACTGCTGACCAAAAACTATAAATTTGCATATTAAAACTTAAAATGTAACAGTAAAAAATAATTGTGGTGGGCATTTCACATTCAATTTATTTTCAAACACAAGGTACAATACAAAAAAAACACTTTCAATACTTTTTCAAAATGTGCAAGATTATTATTACAAAAATTTGTTGTTGTGTTTCGGAGGAGGAGCAGCAGCAGGAGCAGCCGACACGTCAGCAGCAGCAGCAGCAGCAACAGCAGCTGAAGGGAGAAGAGAATGAGAAAGGGGGTGATTCGAAATGACTTTGGTGACTGTGTCTTGGTTCAGAAGGCGGTTGACTCTCCTCTCTTGGGGAAATTGCAAACCAGAAAGACCTGCCAGAAGCCTACAGTTTGATTTGAACGCTGCGAGCGATGAAATTCCAGTCAGTCCCGACATCTTTGTCTGTCCTCCTCCACTTTCGCCATCCTTCAAGAGGGTTCCCTCTTTGTCTTTGGAGATCAAGCCGTAAGAGCAGATCCTAGCACTCGCGAAACTCCAAGATGCACCTCCTTCGGCACTGACCTTCCACTTTTCGACAAGCTTTCCAGGCTCTCTTCCAAAAAATTGGTCCTTTTTGCACTCAAATATCTCCCTCTTTTCGGAAAGGACTGCTTCCTCCAAACGTTCCCCCGACATTGCCAACACCAGATTGTCAACTTGAGAGTACAGAATTCGAACGGCTGCAATTCTAATGTGAGCGCGTAAAAATTCAAGGCAATTTAAAAGTCTGAGTTTTCCGAATTCAACCACTGAAGCGTAAATTGGAAGGGAAGCGTCCGTTGCTTTTCGCCTCTTCTGTGCTGCTTTCTTCTTCCACTCTTCTGCTCTCTTTCCCGTCTTTCTAGCAGGTGCCGTTCGCTGAAAAACGTAAAACGTTTTTCCCGACACTGAACCTGCAACCTTGATGTCAATTCTGTCGGTGCACTCGCACGCTTTTATAGAGAACTTTGACACCAGTCTGGCCTTTGAATTTCCTTTTCCTCCCTTGAAATATCCCGCCTTCATTCCAAACATCCCGGTGGTAAAATTGACCGCGGCCTTGAGAAAGTTTGCCCTCGTCTCATTTCCAGCTAGCTCTGCAATTTCCCTTTCGCTAACCAGACCTCCAAAAACGAGAGGAAGAACCTTGCACTTTTTGTAAAAGTAGACATCGGAGACGGACGAAAACTCAAAGCCCTTGACATTCACCAGGTGTTCGAAGGAATCTCTGGTGAAAAGATAATCTCGTCCCTCAAGTTTCCATCCGAAATTTTGACTTTGGCGACCCCCACCTTTCGCAACAGTTGTCTCATTGTTGTTCCACACGAAAAGCGGCATCTGACCCTCCCTCCGATCTGTCGGAACAGCGCCTCTGCCGATCAAGAGAAAAGTGAGATCGGGATCAGCCAACAAAAGGTCAGAAGGAAAAGAGAGATTCTTTTTCGGAAGTGACTCGTACGATTTTCTGAGCTCCCACAGCTCTTCAATCTTCAGGAGGTTTCGGTAGCCAAACTGGGGATGGTGGCAATCGTTGATTACATGATAGTATGCTGGAAGCTTGCGTTCTCTGTAGTTGTTGTCCTTGATCCAATTGTTCAAGAAGGCGTCTCTCTCTCTGGTGGCCTCCAGAACGCTTTCTTCAGTTGCTCCACCCACGTAGTTAGGAAGGGAAGGACAATTTCCAGTCGGACACGAATGAGCAAATTGCCCATCAAAATTGAACAAAAAAAGTCCTCTTCCTTCAAAGATCAGAGCCAGATCCACAGGGTACTTGCCAAAATAGAGAATCCCTAGAGGCGAGAAATTAGACCACACTCCCAAAATGTTTGACCCAAAGCTTGCCAACGAACTTCTGATGACTGCCTGGACTGCTAGATATTCAAAGCTTTTTGCTCGGTTGCACACATCTGTTCTCTTCAAGCTGAAGAGGTGCTTCAGGCTGTCCTTCAATCTTTTGGAAGAGTGCTGCTGCTGCTTCTGCTGCATCGCTGACTTTGCCACTGAATCTGAACCAGCAGGGGCAGGATCTGGCTGGCTGGCTGCTGAAGCGGCAGGATAAAAGGTGTAGCCTACTGCAAAGGCACCGGGAACCTGCATGTTCTGGAGGCTGTAACCGTAGCAAGATTTGAGGTCAAACTCGGCAACTGAGAAAGCCTTTTCGCTGTCTTTTTCAGGTAGCAAGCTGATTCCGGACGAAACAGAATCGCGACACGAATAACTGAAGCCGCCCCTGCAAAGGTTTCTGAGCTTGTCTTCCCAGTGAGGCTTAGTCTTCTCCAGAGATTGAGCTGTGGGACCTGCCAGCCTCCAAAAATCCAGCATCGCAACTCGAAAGGACACCGAAGAAAGTGTCAAAAAGGGAGACGTGGACAGGTCCAGCAAAAAACGTTGACACAGGTAGTCGCAGAAGGCAAGGTGGGTGGCTGAGAGCCGCTTCACAAAAAAGTTTCCTCTCTTTTCGAGTTTGTCCTCGCAGATAGCTTGGAGCCTCCCTCCTCCTCGATGGGCAAAGTCTTCTTCCTGCACCCTCGCAGTTTCAAAACAGGTGTCTGCTGCTGCTGTTTCAACCAAGTCAGGGCACCAGTCTTTGCAAGCCCGGAGAATTGAGTCAGCATCGGGATCTCCTTCAGCCCCTTTCGGATTAGGAGAGTTACCCGAAAAGTCCAGAAACTGTGAGACATTTTCCACCTCAATTTCTGAAGTCTGCAGACAGATAATTTTAGTGCCGGTGACTGTCCTCAATTGCACTCCCCTTTTGAGATGTCTCACTTCTTCGCAGTAACGAGCAAAGAAGAGTTTGAGAGAGTGAATGCTTGAGTCATCTCTTGAGAAGCAAAAAACCCGTACCTTTGAAAGGCTGGCGCAAACAGAAGAGTAACATCTGCCGTGAGTTCCACCTGAATTTTCTTTTGCAGGACCCCACTTGTCAAACAGAGGAAGAGCAGCTTTATTTTTCCGCGACAGGTTAAAGTCCCTCGTTGTCCAAAGAAAGTCAAAGAATTTCTTCCAGGATTGCCAGCAGTTTTCTTCTCGAGCCTCGTTAACCTCATATATGCGATCTTTGCCCAATCTCCCAAATTCAGAGGGGTCCAGTGATCCCGAGGCAATCTCAAACGAGAGCGGCGAGTCCATGTAACCATCGAGGTAGGTGATGAA
>CAYTJB010000246.1:0-4675 GCA_964437995.1 uncultured Bacteroides sp.
CTTTGAAAGAAATAAATACAAATAGCACTGTTTCTATTGACGAAGAACCAAGAAATTATTATACATCTCTTAATAATTTATTGGCTTTTGCAGAAGACCCAATAAACGACAATGTAGCCGAATCAACAACAGGCAATAAAAAAACACGTCGTTTTAAAATTGACCCAAATTTACTAAAAGACCATCCTTTGGCACAAGCAGGTGGCTTTTTGAAAAATATTGCTGTTGTAGGATATGACAAAATTGAAGAATTGGGTGCAGCTGCTAAGAGCAATTACCTTGCATTTGAAGAAAAAGTGAGAAGAAAATAAATTTTCACTGTAACAAATTCATTGCCTCATCCGTCCTACTGAAAAACCAAAAGATTCATAAAAATTATTAAAACCAAAAGCTATGAAAAAATTATTTTTAATTTTAACCATGTTTATTCTTGTAACATCTTTAGCTTCGGCTCAAGAAAATAAACAAAACTTAATAGAATATGCAGTACCAACTTTTACGGGAATTGATGCCGGAGCTTTGTCCAATGTTTTTATCACAATTGGAAACGTTCAAAGTTTGAAATTAGAAAAAGATGAAGACGATGAAGATAGAAATACCACATTTACAGTAAAAGGTAATATATTGGAAATTAGACATACTACCTACGAAAAAAATCTTAATAACGAAAAAATTTATATCACTTGCCCAAATTTGAATTATATAAAAGCAAGCGGCACATCTCGCATAAAATCTCAAAATACGATTAAGTCTGACGTACTAAATATTACAGCCAGTGGAGCTTCAAAGTTTGAAATGGATATTGATGTACAAACTTTAAAAACAGACATTTCGGGAGCAGCTAAATTGACACTTAAAGGAAATGCTGCCCAGCATAAAGCAAATTTAAGCGGTGCCGCTAATATGAATACAAAAGAACTAACTGTACTAAAAATGGAAATTAATGGCAGTGGTTTAGCTAAAGCCGATGTAAATGTTAAAAACGAATTATTTGGCGAAATGACAGGCGTTAGCTCTATCAAATATGAAAATAAGCCCGATACTGTTAATTTAAGTAATCAGAATAAAGATTATTGGATTCAATATAGTGATTCTTCTATAAATCAAAATAAAGACAATTGGTTTGCAAATACCCATAAAGAAAAAGCACATAAAGGAAGAGATACTACGAAAATTCATATACTTGGAAATGAACGTTCTTCTTTTGGAAATATTGATTTAATAATAGATGAAAATGGAGATTTTTTATGGACAAAGCATCATAAAGGAAAACCCTATAATCATCGATTTAGAGGACATTGGGCTGGGTTTGAATTAGCATTTAATGGCTATGTGAACAAAGATTTTGGAAGATCTATTCCCTCACAATATGAATTTTTAGAACTAAACGATGTAAAATCAGTAGGTGTAAACTTAAATATTTTTGAACTCAATGCAAATATTATAAATAATAGATTTGGCGTAGTTTCTGGTATTGGAATACAGTGGAATAATTATAGATTTACTGACAATGTGGTATTATTACCCGATTCAGGTAGAATTTATGGTTATCATAATACAGCTATTAATAGTTATATAAAAAGTAAATTAGTCGAAAGCTGGATAAGGGTTCCTGTTTTTCTTGAGTACCAAACTGCAAAAAGACATTGGAAACAATTTCATATAGCTGTGGGTGGTGTATTTGGTTATAAAATTGGTTCCCACTCCAAACAAGTTCATTTTGAAGGTGGCGACAGAAACAAAGACAAAGTTTACAGCGATTTTTATCTAAATCCAATTAAATTAGATGCAGAAGTAAGAATAGGCTGGGGTCCCATCAATTTATTTGCAAGTTATGCAATTACGCCAATGTTTAAAAAAGATAAAGGTCCAGAATTATATCCATACATGATTGGTATTACACTTGCCAGTTGGTAACAAAGACATAGCTTTTCGGTAAGCTATTTTTCTCATAATTTAGTTAAACTTTAAAAAAGTGTCAAAAATAAATTGGCACTTTTTTTTTATTTTTGCAAAAATTACTACTTTTACCAAAACTTTAGAAAAACATAAAATCATAACAATATGTCAGGACATAATAAATGGTCAACCATCAAGCGTAAAAAAGGAGCATTGGATTCCAAACGTTCTAAAATATTTTCAAGAATTATTAAGGAAATAGCTGTAGCTGTGAAAGAAGGTGGTCCCGATCCAGACGGAAATCCACGCTTACGCTTAGCTATATCAAATGCCAAAGGTGCAAATATGCCTAAGGAAAATCTGCTACGTGCCATTAACAAGGCTTCTGATAAGGATTCTGCAAGTTTTTCGGAAACTACTTACGAATGCTATGCTCCTCACGGAATTGCTATATTTATTGAATGTACTACCGATAATTTACAACGTACTATAAGTAACATCCGTTCGTATTTTAATAAATATAATGGAACACTTGGCACTAATGGCTCTTTAAACTTTTTATTTGACAGAAAAGGTATTTTTACCATTCCTCAAGCTAATTTGAATTTAGATGATGTTGAATTGGATTTAATTGATGCTGGAGCCGAAGATATTTCGTTAGAAGACGAATATTACACAATTACAACTGTCATGGAAGACTTTGGTGCAATGGTTAAAAAATTAGAAGAGTTAAAAATTACAGCCGAAAGTGCCGAATTACAACGTATTCCAAAAACAACCGAAACAATTGATGTAGATTCTGCTAAGAAAGTAATGAAATTGATTGATGTGATTGAAGAAGATGATGATGTGGTAAACGTTTTCCACAATATGGAAATGAGCGATGAGCTTATAGCTGAATTAGAAAAATAGTAAAAAGTCGGAAGTCCGAAGAAAAAAGAAGTCCAAAGGTAGAAGTAGCTGTTAAACATTACTTTTATCTTTGGACTTTTTAGGTAGAATACCGATAGAATAGCTATTATACCGAAATGAATTATAAATTAATCCGAAAAATATTTAAGGTATAATGCCGATCAGAAATAGGTTGTAGTTCCAAGAGCGATAGTGAATTGGACTATTACCTATTTCATTTCGGTATTACTTACCTTACAGGCATGCAAACCAATTAATTCGTTTGATATATACACCGTATCGGTATTGCCAAAGTTTCTTATCATACTTATCAAAGTTTTTTATAAATTCGCAGTCTCAATTTTATAAAAAATTATTATGGATATTTCTCAATACAAAAAGTGGAATAATATTCTTGGATGGCTTATATTTATTATTGCTTCGGCAGTTTATATTTTAACTTCCGAGCCTACGGCAAGTTTTTGGGATTGCGGCGAATACATTGCCACATCGTACAAATTACAAGTAGGGCATCCACCGGGAGCACCTTTTTTTCAGTTAATTGGCAGATTTTTTTCACTTTTTGCTTTTGACGATGTTACTCAAGTAGCACGCATGGTAAACACTATGTCGGCATTGGTTAGCGGACTATGTATCTTATTTTTGTTTTGGACTATCACGCTTTTGGGCAAAAAATTGGTATTGCGTAATGGCGAATTAACCGATGGTAAAGTACTTGCCATTTTTGGAAGTGCCATTGTAGGTGCTTTGGCTTACACTTTTTCCGATTCTTTTTGGTTTTCAGCTGTTGAAGGCGAAGTATATGCCTCTTCATCATTTTATACTGCCATCACTTTTTGGGCAATACTCAAATGGGACGAAAATGCCGACGAAAAACATGCTTTTCGTTGGCTAATACTTATTGCTTACTTAATAGGCTTATCTATTGGTGTTCACTTGCTCAACTTATTGGCAATACCTGCTATTGTTTTTGTGTATTATTTCCGAAAATTTAAAATTACTCGTAATGGTGTAATTATATCGGCATTATTATCGTTGGTATTATTGGCAGGGATATTATATGGTATTATTCCGGAAATAGTTAGGTTATCGGGCTTTTTTGAAAGGATGGTTGTAAATTCTTTTGCATTGCCTTTTGGTTCGGGAACTGTTGTTTATTTTATTCTATTAATTGCAGCTATTTTATGGGGATTGTATTATTCTAAAAAACATCATAAAGTGGTACTGAATTCTATCATTTTATCAATAATATTCTTGCTTATTGGCTATTCGTCTTTCTTTATTTTGGTAATTCGTTCCAACGCCAATCCTCCTATTGACGAGAACAATCCAGACAATGCCACAGCTTTAGTTTCTTATTTAGAACGTGAACAATACGGTTCTAATCCATTGTTTTATGGGCAATATTACAACGCTCCAATTATTGATTACAAAGATGGAAATCCTGTTTACACCAAAGCATATCTTATAATGTCGGGCAACCAACAGCAAGCTACTTTTTTTAGCGAATTTGCTGCTAAACAGTATATTGCAAAAAATACCAATATTCCCAATTTGAGTATTAAAGGCAAATATATAATAACTGATGATAAAAAAGGGGAAGAACCCGTATATGACCCACGATTTACAACCGTATTTCCTCGTATGTGGAGCAATAACGATCAGCAACACATCAACGCATACAAACATTGGGGGGAAATAAAGGGTACTCCAATTACTGTTCAAGGAAGAAATGGTGAAACTGAAAGCATTATGAAACCTACTTTTGGCGAAAACTTATGCTATTTCTTTTCCTATCAGCTCTATTATATGTATTTCCGCTATTTTATGTGGAATTTTGCTGGCAGGCAAAACGATTTACAAG
>CAYTJB010000247.1:0-4631 GCA_964437995.1 uncultured Bacteroides sp.
CCCATAGATTTTAATTATATCGGGTTTTGCAACTCAAAATATTTTTTTGGAAAAAGCATCCAAAACCCATCAAATGCTTTATTTATTATATTAGATGCAAGTTTTTTTTGAAATGGAATTTTTTTTTGAAATATTTTTAATAATTTTTTAAAGTGCTTTGTAATGAGTGCTTGCAAGAAAACTATGAAAAAGTAGTGTTTTTGTTTGTTTTGCGATTAATGATAGTTTTGTCATTCCGAGGGGGTAATGTTGAAAATAACAAAATAATATAAATGGCGTTTTTTCATAAAGAATTCAACGATATAAAAAATGTAAATAATGGCAATATTTTTCAATACTTAATTATAAAATTGGAACGCGGATAACGCGGATCCCTATAGGGAAACGCTGACAAAAACGGATTTAAATTAAAACTATTTTTAAAATCTGCGTTTATCAGCGTTTTCGGAACGAATCCGTCCCGAAACTTCGGGATCAGCGTTCTATTTAAACATAAAATCAAAATTTGTTTTTTTGTAAATTATTCAATACGTCAATAGTAACGATAGTGAGGAATTTCAATTAATAATATGTTCATTTTTAATAAGATGCTTCTCCCGAAACTTCGGAATCAGCATGACAAAAGAAACATTCGGCAAAATAAAAACAGGCACTAATAAACTAAGTCTTCTTTTTTATTCGTGTAATTAGCGGACAAAAGATTTAGCCACGAATAACACTAATTTTCACGAAAAAGATTTTTTTAATTCGATTAATTCGATTAATTGGATGATAAAAAAGCATTAGTATGATAAAAAATTAACCCCTATTAAAGATTTATTCCTACATTTGCCTGACTAAAAAATTGCATTTGTATATATTAAGTTCAGTAGTTTAAAGAACATGAAAATGATTAAGTTTATTAAAAAAGGTTATTTTTTAAGATATTGTGGATAAAAAATTGAAATCAGAGTATCTCTTTTACAAAAGGTTAAACCACTAAGGCACGGAGATCACTAAGTTACACTAAGAAGTTTAAAAAATGTCATTACAATTAAAATCCTTAGTGTTTCTATGTGTCCTTAGTGTCTTAGTGGTAAAATATTTTTTTAACTTTTTAACTTTCAACAATATTCTAAAACATAACCTTAAAAAATAATGTAGTTATACCATAAACTGATTTTTTTATACCGTAAACTGGTTTCTTATTGCTTCTGTTATTTACTATATATACTTTTATCTCATTTTTAATGAGAAAATGAAACGTGATTTTCACACAAAAGAGCATGAGAAAAATATCCCGTATAACTATAATTAGTAATATGTATAAAATAACTTCCTTGTTTATATGTTATAATTACCTGTTTCTTAGAAAAATAATCATCACATTATCACATCTTAAAATCAACACATTACTTACTACCTTTCTTATAATAAGCTTTGCACAAACCACCTATTCGCAAACCTACACCCTTGCCGATACCCTGCTTGCTCAGCAATACGAAGCCAAAGCGGATTCGTTGAATTATATTGCGTTAAATGATACCGCTAAAGCCTATCAACGTAAAGTAGTAGAAATATACGAACAATTACATTTGCAATTCCCCAGCAACAATACTGTTTTTGCTAAGTATTTAATAGCACAAAGTACTTATTATTACTATGTGGTTAGCAAAGCAAATTTGAATTCAACCATTGGTTCAATCGATAGTTTATTACATATTGCAAGCAATAAATTTGGTGAAAAAAGCTACGAAAACGGAATGCTTACATACAATAAAGGCAGGTCTTATTTAATGTTGGATAAATCCCTATTAGCAGACAGTGCCTTAATAGAAAGTTTAGATTTACTGTTACCCATATTAGGCAAAGAAAATATAATTATTGGGGATATATATTTAAAAATGGGGGTCAATAATTATACCCTTAATAAACATGACTTATCTATTGAATATGCTCAGAAAGCCTTACAAATCTATTTAAAAGTGTTGGGAGCGGAGAATGTAAGGGTGGCAAATTCATATATGACTATCGGAGAATCCCAAGGTGATATTTCACAAGCTTTAGCATATTTTTATAAAGCCTTGCATATATACTTAAAAGTCTTGGGTGAGGAAAATATTAACGTAGCATATTCTTATTCCCGTATCGGTGTTTTTTATAGATACCAACATGAATATTCCAAAGCCATGGAATACCAACAAAAAGCCTTAGGTATTCGATTAAAAATTTATGGTACAGAAAGTACTCAGATAGCAAATTCGTATTATGATATAGCCATTGTTTATGCTTCGCAAAATGAATATTCCAAAGCCTTGGAATATTACCAAAAAGATATAGATATATATTTGAAAGCGTTGGGCGAAGATGAGGCTGAGGTAGCACGTGCTTATGGCACTATGGGCGTAATTTATGCTTCGCAAAATCAATATTCAAAAGCATTGGAGTATTACCTAAAAGCCTTACATATACAATTAAAAGTATTGGGCGAAGCGCATCCTAAAGTAGGTAATTCTTATTTGAATATTGGTGGTATTTATGCTAAGCAAGGCGACTATTCAAAAGCCTTAGAATACCTGCAAAAAAACTTAAACATATATTCCAACGTTTTTGGTGCAGAAAGCTTTCAAGTAACAAATTCTTATAACAGTATTGGTGGTGTTTATGCTAAGCAAGGTAGGTATTCCAAAGCCTTGGAATATTATCAGAAAACCGTAAATATATTGTTAAATGTTGCCGGAAGTATAGATTATGGCAACTTAGCAAATACTTATAGCAATATCGGCAATAATTATTTTAATCAACTGGAATATTCAAAAGCCTTAGAGTATTACCAAAAAGCCTTGAACATAAATTTAAAATGTTTTGGTAAAAAAAATGCTACCGTAGCAAGCTCTTATAACAAAATAGGCGATATTTATTATAATCAAAATGAATATTTAAAAGCCTTAGAATATTATCAAAAAGCTATCTATTCCAATATACCCGAATATACCGACAGTTTAAACTATTTTAGCTATCCTATTGTAAAAAATTACTATAATGCCGATTATTTATTACAAGCATTTCGGGGAAAATCGCAAGCCTTTTATAAATTGTATGAAAAAACAAGATACATAGTAAATAATGATTCAGCCTTATTTTATTTAAACGCCGCTTATGTGCACTATCAACTATGCGATACAGTAATAGAGCAAAACTTTAATGCCGTAAGCAATCCTTCCGATGCCTTAGCTTTAATTGAAAACACACAGCAAACCTACTCCGAAGCGGTGCAAACAGCTTATAAATTGTACCAACAAAATAATGATGCGAAATACGCCGAAGCAACCTATTGTTTTTCATCAACCAATAAATCGAGGTTATTACTAAGAGATATGTATGCCAAACAAGGCTTAAAGCTTTCGAATATTCCTGATTCGCTTTCCGAAAAGGAATATAGCCTGAAATACCAAATCAATTTTTTTAAACAGAAATTAATGTTGGAAACAGATTCCGTAAAGAAAAACAATTATCAGGATAAAATTTTTGAACTCAACCGCGATTACGAAAATCTTACCGCAAGCTTAGAAAAAGATTATCCGGCGTATCACGAAACAAAATCCGGAAACAAAATACCCACAGTAGCAGAAATACAGCAAATTATACCTGGTGAATTATGTACCGTATTAGATTATTGTATAACCGATAGTGTTTTGTTTACCTTTGTTATCAACAAAAACAATTTTAAAGTTTTTCGTAAAACCATTAACGATAGCCTTTTTAAAAACACTGTACAAGAATATTTGGCAGGAATAAAACAAGCAAATCCTGTTTCCTACCTTGCAGCAGCTAACGAATTATATCAATTACTCATTAAACCTATTGCCTCCGAGATTAAAGATAAAAACAAGCTCATCATTATTCCTTCGGCAGAATTAAATTACCTGCCTTTTGAAGCATTGCTAACCCAAGAAGTTAAGCAATTAGACAACAAGAAAGGTTTCGGCAGCCTGCCTTATCTTATCCGTCAGTACGAAATAGCCTATACTTATTCATCGGGCTTATATAAATACCAACGTACACATTCAGGCTCTGTTGCAAGCAAAGGATTTGTTGCCTTTGCACCCGTGTTTAGCCCAAAAGATTCTACAGGCTATATTAAACAATATAACGTAACCGATAGCAGTAATTTTCAACAAAACCTTGCATTAAGATCAGCAATAGATGGAAAATATTTTAAGGAATTAAAGTTTTCGTTGCAAGAAGTAAACAATATTGCCAACAACTTTAAAAAAGCCAAGATTTCCTCAACGCTATATCTCAATAATAATGCAAGCAAAAAACATTTTATAGGAAACATACAAGGATATAAATATGTACACATTGCCAGTCATAGCTTTATCAACGACCAAAATCCGGAACTATCAGGTATTGCCTTTGCCCAAAATAAAACAGATAGTACGGATGAGGAAAACCATGGCACCCTATACAATAACGAAACCTATAATTTAAAACTCAATGCCGATCTTTTGGTGTTGAGTAGTTGCGAAAGCGGTGTTGGGAAACTATCAAAAGGCGAAGGAATGATGTCGATGGCTCGTGGATTTATATACTCGGGAGCAAACAATATACTCTACAGTTTATGGAAAGTTTAGGCGTAATAGACAAAA
>CAYTJB010000248.1:0-3709 GCA_964437995.1 uncultured Bacteroides sp.
TATTCAAATCGGTACTCGTACTTCCATCGCCAAAATCCCAAATTCGAGTTCCTCCAGTAGGTTGAGTTCCGTCAATAAAATTTACTGTTAAAGGAGTACAGTCCTTTGCAGGGTAAGGTAATTGATCAAAGCTAATACCTGGAGTAGCATTTACAACTACATCATGTGAGGCTGGATTTGAAAAACAACCAAATTGATTTTCAACAACAAGAGTAATAGTGTTGGTGCTATATGGAGGGTTAATAGGTTTGTTCCATATTACAGAGATTGGGCCTGCTCCACTTCCAATTGTTTGTAACGTGTCTCCTCCAATTGTCCAATGAAAAATGGGGTTAATAGTAGGATTCCCAATATATTGTATAATACTTGTGTCTTCTGAGCAAATAGGACTAACAACTGTAAAATCAGATGTTGGTACAGGATTTACAACTACATAAACAGAATCTGTTGCTGTTAAATATGGCAATGCAGTAGTATCTGTAATAGTAACAACATACATTGTATTTGTATTTGGTGTTACTTGTTGATTAAACTGACTTACACCATTTGACCATGAAACAATAGTAGTGTTAGGTGCATTACAAACAATACCAACCTCATCTACCCCCCAAGCATCATATCCTGTGCTTGAAGTTGCTAATTGTGCAAAACGAAATCTTGTGGTTGGAGTGTATGCAACAGAGGGTACATAAGATTCAAATTGATTCCAAAAATACAAGTTGCTTTGTAGTTGATTACTAAGCATTGATTCGGGAGACCAATATCCGCCTGTTCCCAGCACCGTAGTATTAAAAGGTGGAGTAGGAGATAAATTTCCAACAGGATTATTATTTGGTCCTGGAAAATCAGTCCAAGTAGTACCATTTATTGAATACTGTAAATGTACACCTTCATTAGCAGCATCTGGATCTTCGCATGAACCTGCATTAGGGGTTATACCATACATCATCCACCATTTTACCCTGCAACCGCCTGTAGCAATAAATGTTGTTAAATCGTAGGATTGAGTCGTTAATGATCTATCGGGAGACGCTGTAGTACCAACCCATGCATAAGCACTATCAGGACCTATTTGTACTGGAGCTCCAGTATTACAGATGCTAGGAGGTTGTCCTCCTGCAAATGGGCATTGGCAAGGGTTGTTAAAAACAGGATTTGCTGAAGTATTATACCAACCTACACCTAAAGTTCCATTATTAAAATCATTATTCATTAAAAATGAACAAGTTCCATTAGATGATAAATTAACTGTTTGTCCTAAGCATATTACAAGCGTGTCAAAAGATGTTACCCCTCCAGCACTTGCATTTGCTGTTATTTCACATTGTGAGTAAGATGTACTTAAAAAACAAATAGTACAAAACAGCGATAAAATTATTTTTTTCATAGATTTTAACTATAAAGGTTTAACTATAAAATTTTGGAGTTCAAATTTACTGAGAGTTGATTTATTTTCCATATTTAAAAATTTAGAAAATATAACTAATTCTCTATTTTTAGAACGTGTTTCGCAGCTTCCTTTTTTAGTTTCTCCTGCATTTAGTTTTAGTGTAAAGTGGTGTTCTTTTTCATTTTCATCACAGTTAACACAATTGTTATTGTACCATATTTTCAAATCCCAATCAATGCTGAGGTTTTTGTCGGTAGTATTTACAAATTTTAACACTGCATTTTCTTGATGAATACCATTAACAATATCATGGCAGTCCTCATAACTATAATACACTTGGATGCCATTTTTTTCCATTAATAATTTCCATTCCTTTTTTACTTGTTGTTGTTCTG
The DNA here is from genome assembly GCA_964437995.1 of uncultured Bacteroides sp. Lineage (GTDB taxonomy): Bacteria > Bacteroidota > Bacteroidia > Bacteroidales > JACABE01 > JACABE01. Next base: position 1,786 of record CAYTJB010000248.1, read on the forward strand.
CATTTTTTGAGGTATTGGCAATGCTATAGCTACCAAAAAAACATAATGCTAAGATAATTAATACATAGTTTTTCATAATTTAAAGATTTTTAGGTTATTTTAAGATTAGACAATTTTTTTTTCAAAAAGGTTGTATGAGAACAGTAAAAAGTTTATAAAGTTGAAAGTTTGTAAAATTAAACAGTTAATTTTTTTTTATAAGTACATGTTTATAAAGAGTCTAACTCTAAAAAACAATTTTTTTTAAAAAACATATTATCCTTTATAAACCAAGGTTCAGCTTTTTCTCAATTGATTGAATCTTTTTCAACATTCTATTATCTTGATTTTTACGAATATCAAATTTTAAAGATAAATATACTCTATTGCAATCCTTTTCTAATATTTCATAAGCTCCCTTTACAATAGTAAGTGATTCGTCAAATGTATCTGTTTCAACTATTGTACCCATAGATGTTAGCTGATATTTAACCCCCGATTTATCAATATATGCAATAATTCGGCTAACATAATCACTTACGCTTTCGCCTTTATCAGTGGGAAATATTGCAAATTCAAGTAAAACGGACATACAAGTTTGTTTTTTTGTTGCAAATGTATGAATTCTTTAATAATCTTTAGAACATTTTTTTTAAACAATTTATTAGCTAATAATACGAATCAAGGGTTAAAATCTATAAAAGATTAAAATACAGCCACTAAGCCACAAAAGTTTTAAACCAAAATCAAAAAATACAATACAAAAATAAGGATTTAGTAACTAAATCCCAAAAATTTATTAATTTTGAAGTTTGTAAAGAAAAAAATATGAATCCAAATAAATATTGGGCAATTTTATTGGGATTGCTAATTTTATTATCTGCTTGTGATGATGATAAAGTATCAACAGGTTTTATAAAACCAGCTACTTATTATCCGATGTCTATTGGTTCGGAATGGATATATGACAGAGAAATAATTTTAAAAAAGTATGAATCAGATACTTCAAATATTATTATTGATATAGATACTTTAATTTTTACGGATAGAGTTTGGATAGATAAAGATACTATTCTGAACGATACCATGAATGTAAAAGTATTTAAGTCGCAAGAAGCAGGGAATAATTGGACTTCAGAACAATATATGTTTCTTGATAACGAAGGTTTAAAATGTTATGCTTATAAAAATGCTGGAGGCCCAACGGTATTTCTAAAGAATAGTATTATAAAAAGCAAAACTATTTCTTTGCCTTTTAATGGTTTTGAACCAATGTTGTTAAAGCAAACTGATTCTATTATATTAGAGCCAACACCACGATTAAATATTAAATTACCATTAGTATTAGGTTCAAAATGGACGTATCTCTATCCAAATTTGCATTTGAATTTGCAAATTGACAAGGAGATAATTGGATTTGAAAATATAGCTATCAATAATAATTCTTTTTCTTGTTACAAAATTTTATGGAAATATTTGAACAATCCAGCTTTTGAAGGAATAAACATTATTGATTGGGTTTCTTATCAAGGATTAATTAAAAGACAAATAATTTATAATAGAACTGTTTTTACGGACGAACAAGGGCATCCAATGGGATACGTTCAAAATACTGAAACAATATTGATTAAAGAAATGAAATTAAAATAATATTCTGTTAATCAATGTTTTAATTATATAAAAACTTCTTATTTGTATAATTTATTTAAAGCAAAATTATAAGCACCCAATGCAATTGCCCAACTCGTGCCAATTTTAGAAAATCCAATACCTACACGTTTCATCGCATCATACTGTTGAGTTTTGTTTGTACCGGGGATTGTAATTTGTTTGGTTTCGCCTTTTATAAATATTTTTAAATCTTTCGCATCGTCGAGGTTGCAAATAGTTTGGGCAAGTCTTGGATATGTATCTCCAGCGTAATTACTAAAATTACTTTTAATTT
>CAYTJB010000248.1:3719-4044 GCA_964437995.1 uncultured Bacteroides sp.
GTAAAAAAGGCATTATTATGCTCTTTGAACCTGCAATTCCGCCACCAATTACCGCAATACTATCCGTTAGCGTAAGAACGTGTGAAATAGCATCGCCCAAAACTACTGCCATTTGTCGGAATGCTTCAATGGCAGCATCGCGATTACCAAGTTTATTTGCATTGGCAATTTCATAAATATCAATAGGTTCGGGACAATCTTTGATGTCAATTTTGGCAAACTCAGCATACACACGTTTTATAGCACGAATACTTACACCTTCTTCGGCATTGGTATTAGGATTAATGCGGTTTCTGAGCAACCAAACTTCTGCTCCAGCAGAATT
>CAYTJB010000248.1:4307-4621 GCA_964437995.1 uncultured Bacteroides sp.
AGTAACCTGCAAGGGCTTCTCCATAAGCATACAAATCGCCATCGTTGTTAATAAAAACAGGTATTTTAAAGTGTTCTTCCAATATGCCACCCAAAGGAATACCGCCTCTGAATGCAGGTAAATTGGCTAAATCGCCAATAATACCATTTGGATAATCAGCAGGACCCGGAAAAGCAAAACTTATTGCTGATGGTTCTTCTTTTAATTGTTGCTTTACAGCAGTAAAACCATCCTTAATCGTTTGCATGTAAAGGCTTAAATCATTTCCGTTTCATGGTAAGTGGACTGCTTTTACAATTTCTTTATTGTCAGCA
>CAYTJB010000249.1:0-4538 GCA_964437995.1 uncultured Bacteroides sp.
AAAAAGTATATCTGGCTTTTTTAAATTCTCTATTTTAAAAGTTATAGCACTTTGAGAATAAATTATAAATGGTATGAACAATAATATTAAAATCAATTTTGTTTTCATTTTTGCTGTTTTAGTAAAATCCTTTAACATAAAATCTTAATTGAACTTACATTAGCTTTTAAAAACACAAATGTAAATATTTATCTCATATAATACACATATAGGCATAAAATCTGTAAACAATATACAGTTTTATGCCTATTAAAATTATAAATTCCGGCTTAAATCTATACAGACTCTACTGCTTTTATTTCAGGAATAGCTTTTACAACGGCTTGTTCTACTCCATTTTTAAGGGTCATTACGCTATGTGGACAGCACCCGCAAGCTCCTTGTAGTTCTACTTTTACTACCATATCTTCGGTTAATTCCACAAACTGAATATCGCCACCATCCGATTGCAAATAAGGTCTGATTTGTTCAATTACATTTTGAACTTTGGTTGTCATTTCTAATTTTTCTTCTATTGTCATGATTTTAAAATATTTATATTGTTATTAATGTATTATTTCTACTTTTTTAGTGGTTTGCTTTTCGGCATTTCTTATAGCAATTTGCTGTGCCACTTTCTCTGCCAATTGTATAAATACTTTACCTACTATTGAATTTTTATCAGTAGCTACAGGATTTCCGCTATCACCAGCTTCGGCTATGCTTTGCACTATTGGTATTTGGCTCAACAATGGCACACCTAAATCGTTTGCTAACTTAGTACAGCCTTCTTTTCCAAATATATAATACTTATTTTCGGGCAATTCGGCGGGTGTAAAATAAGCCATGTTTTCTACCACACCCAAAATTGGAACATTGATTCCTTCTTGCAAAAACATATTAGCAGCTTTTTTAACATCAGCAATGGCAAGTTGTTGCGGTGTACTTATAATTAAAGCACCAGTAACAGGAAGAGTTTGAATCATTGTTAAGTGCATATCTCCTGTTCCGGGAGGCAAATCTATTACCATATAATCTATTTCGCCCCAATCGCCATCGGTAAATAATTGTTTTAAAGCACCACTTGCCACTGTTCCACGCCAAACCAAAGCCTGATCGGGGTCAACAAAAAAGCCTATAGATAATAGCTTAACACCGTATTTGCTTATAGGTGTAATTTTTGTTTTGCCATTTATTTCAATGGCAGCAGGTTTTTCGTTTACAGCATCAAACATAATAGGAATGCTTGGCCCGTATATATCGGCATCTACCAACGCAACTTTTGCACCAGTATTTGCCAATGCTATAGCTAAGTTAACTGCTACTGTTGATTTTCCAACACCTCCTTTGCCCGAAGCTACGGCAATTATATTTTTAATTCCTTTCAAAAAATCATTATTGTCAGTCCTGCGACTTGTAACTCTTGATGTTAAATTAACTTCTACCACAGCATCTTTATCAACTACTCTATGAATAGCATCAATGCAGTCGTCTTTCATTTTTTGCTTCATCGGACAAGCTGGCGTAGTTAAAACCAAATCAAAACCAATAGTTTTTCCATTGATTGAAATGTTTTCAATCATTTTTAAACTCATCAAATCTCGTTTTAAATCAGGGTCATTTACTTGACTTAAAGCTTCTTTTACTTTTTCAATGGTATAGTTCATTATTCTTATTTAGAATCGGTAAAGATAATATTATTTTTATTATTGCTAACAAAAAAATATTGGTTTTGTTTTGTAAGGCATAAAAAAAACCCGCTATAAAGCAGGTTTTCATTATTTTTAATTGATATTCAAATCTTCTAAATCATGCTTATATTTTTGCAATAAATCTAAATTGATAGTACAAGTGGCTTGTCCAAGTTTTTCAACTAACGAAAAATAGTATTCAATACCATTCAGTAAATTAGTTTTAAAAGATTCATAATAATCTAATTGTTTGGCTGAAAGTGGTTTTACGGCTTCATTTAAGTCTGATTTCAAAAAGTTTAAGTACAAAGCCAATTCGTTCACAAACATGTTTGGGCGATTTTTATCTCTGAGTAAATTAGTTCTGCCATAGATATGATCAACCATTTCTTTTAAGCCTACAACTTTGTCGAAATAAGCCAAATTAGGACCTGGACAAATAGATACCGCCGATCCTTCAACTTTTACATCTAAATCATTAACAAGTAAAGCAGATGTTCCTAAACCAACACAAATACAAGATTTTACAGTAATTTTATCGTAAGCTTTTTTGTATTCATCTGCATTCAAATGTAAGTCGTCAAGTTCTTTAATTTTTATACGCTGATATTGTCTCGAACCCGTACATTGACCTTCAATATTTAGAGCGCCATATTTTTTAGGACAAGGGCTACCAGGACTACCTTTATTAATCCATTCTTGTTTTTCTATATCTTTAGTATTGCTTCTTAGTGTGTTAAATGGAACTCCAAGTGGAGATGTGTCGCTCAAATATAAATCTTTTTCTTTTGCATCACTTAAAAGTTGCAATGTGTTTTTATCTACATTTATCACTTCTGGCACTAACAAAAACGGAGAACCCCAACCAATAGAATTAAGTTGGTAGTAATTTAAAAGAAATTCATGTTCTTGATGTGTTCCTACGCCACCTTGAGCGGTAATTTTAATTTCGGGAGCTTGTTTTGGGCAAGGTCGCTGTTGAGCTGTAAGTGAAGCTGTATATAGTTCGTATGTCGAATTAATTAATTCGGCACGATTATTTTTAAATTCTTCAAGTATTGGGCCCATCAAATGCCCTTGTGTAGGAAAAGCATGTCCTCCGCAATTAAGACCAGATTCAATACGGTATTCAGAAACCCACAAACCTTTTTTTGCAAAAAATTTACCTTGAATAATTGCCGATCTGTAATCGCTTACTTTTAATGTAATTTTCTTTTTTAAAAATCCATTTTCATCAGGAAAAAAATCGTTTAATTTCTCAAAATAAGCATACAATCTTGGGTTCATCCCCGCAGATAGTACAATTGATGAATTCAAATTACTATTGGCAAAACCTCTTAATGCTGCATGAGCATCATTAAATTCAACTGGTTGAAGTTCGCCATTCAAATAATTAGATTTATCTAACTTGGTCATAATATTTACATCAATATCACCAGCAGTTAAATTATTAATAATCCATTGTAAATGTTCTTTTTTCTTATGAATATCTTGTTGAAATTCATTAAATTTTTGCTTTAAAGGAGAAATATCGGGAAGTAATTCTATGTATTTTTCAAATTCTTTTCCTAATTCGGCAGCAGAATTTTTTAATTCAGTAAATTTATCTTTTACAATTTTATCAATTGTATTTAAGTAAGTTGTAATTCTTTTGGCTCTAAAATCTTCTACTTTGTTAGATATTTCTTGATATGGAATTTCAAACTTATTGCAATAAAATTCTCTCATCTTTTCAATCAACATGTCATCTAAAAGAGAAATAACAGATGAAATACCAAGATGAGCTACTTTAACAGGAGTATCAACAGTAAAACCAATTCCCATTACTGGGATATGAAAATTGTGCATACGCATTTTACTAATTCAATGATTTAAATAATATTAAGTATAAACAATAACAAGATGCTTTTTGTTTTTTAGCATGTATTTATCCTTAATAATTTATATTAATATGCAAAATTACAACAATTAATCTGCAATTAAAAGATTATTTCGTTACATTTTGTTAAAAACAATTAACAATCGCTTGTTTTGTATTCAAAATGAAAGAGAAAACTATCGTTTTTTATTGCGGTAATTTGATGCTTTTCTATTGCTAAAATATTTTTTTTGAGGTAATAATTTTACCGCTAAATCCTCTCTTTTAAAGCGTTTAAGTATATTTTCTATTTTTTGATGATTTTCTGGTTTGTACCAAAAGAAAAAGATGTTTTGCTCTTTCTTTTGTTCTTGAGATTTGGCGGTAAACAATGGCTTTAAGGTATATGGATGGTAGCCTGAATAATAAATCTCAGTTGCCAATGTCATAGGTGTAGGTGTAAAGTCCTGCACTTGCTCTGGTTTAATACCTAAATATTTGGTTTCTAAAGCTAACAATGCCATATCTGCTACATCGCAACCCGGATGGCTCGAAATAAAGTAGGGAATAATTTGCTGATTTAAACCTGCATCGCTTGATATTCGTTCAAACTTGGTTTTAAACTCAAGAAATGTATTAAAAGAAGGCTTTCGCATAATTTGCAAAACATTGTCGGAGTTATGCTCAGGAGCTACTTTTAATCGTCCTGATACGTGATTTACAATTAATTGCCTTGCATACTCATCATAAAAATTAGCAATGGATTCTGAGCGATTTTTACCTGTGAACAAATCGTAACGAACGCCACTTCCAATAAATACTTTTTTAATTCCATCAGTTTTTGCAGCTTTTTTATACAAATCAAGCAATGGTTTGTGATTGGTATTCAAATTATTACAAGAGGAAGGAAAAATACAAGAATATCTTTTGCATTTTTGGCATAACAATAAATCCTTGCCTTGCATGCAATACATATTAGCAGAAGGTCCGCCTAAATCGGAAATATATCC
>CAYTJB010000250.1:0-996 GCA_964437995.1 uncultured Bacteroides sp.
AATTATTTTGCTACTATAAATTATTGATGGTATTGGTTCGGCAGTTTTATATATACCAATTATATCTATAAAAAAAATTATTGCCCAAAATATTATATCAAATTTTATGATTGAAAATATTTTTTTCATTGAATGTTTTTTTACAAAATTAAATCTTTATCTGTTTCATGCGAAAAAATGTGATATATTCATTACGTCACTAAATAAAAAGTGTTTGTATAAATTGATAATTAGTTTATCACTTTTGTTTTTTTAAATAGTTTTTACACTTTTATTTTGTGTAATAAAAATAAAAAAACATTGAATTATGAAAATTAAAATTTATTTATCAATTAGTATTATATTTGTTGGACTATCAACTCTTATAGCTCAAGAAAAAACAATCGACAAAAATTATAGTGATTTCCGAATAGAGGTAAAAGAGTTTAATAATCTAATAAACAATTACATTAGTTCGGGAAATTCGAAAAGTTTTTTTTCACATTTTCACATGTCTCAAAAAGACAAGAAAGTATTTGAAAATTGGTTTTCAAAAGTACAAAAGATTAAAGAAAAAGCCACATTCAAATCTATTGAAGTAATTCTTCCTGTTTTGGGAATTAATGATAATTCTGTATTCACAAATTTAGGTTCATTTTTAACCTATTTTGAAACAAAAGACTCTTTGTTTACAGATAATTTTGAATTACCTACATTAATAATAACAAGGGATAAAGGCAATTTGGTTTTTACAGCAGAACAACCCGTAATATTTAAAAATGAAGACGAAAATAAAATTAAAGTTAATAAAGCATCGTTCGCAGTTGAACCAGATTTAAAATACGGTGCAAAAATTACGGTTACCTACGAAATTTTGAACACAACAAAAGAAGATTTAAAAATCATAGATGTGTTTTTTAGACATCCATTAGATTTTGAATTTATAAGAATTAATAATAAGCAAATTAAAGCAAAAACTAATTTTGGAACCTTTGATGACTTTCCTGTTAATCAGTA
>CAYTJB010000250.1:1006-1477 GCA_964437995.1 uncultured Bacteroides sp.
ATTATAGATGAGCCAATAAAATCAGGCAATTCAATTAAAGTTGATTTTAAATACAGTTTGTCTTATAAGACTCATAAATTAGGTCGTAAGCCGGTTGGTTTTAGCAAAGAAAGAGGTTTTATATTGCCTGAAGCTGGTTGGTACCCACAATTCCGCCCAGAATGGTGTGAAGAATTTCCTTATGATATGCAAATTATTGTACCTAAAGGGTATAAAGCATCAACTCTTGGTAAATTAATCAAGCAGGATACGATAGGCGATATAGAGATATTTAATTATTCGCAAATTGAGAAAGGTAGTCCTTTTTTTATTTGGGGAAAATATCAGGAAATACGTCAAATTTTTTCTGGTTTTGATTTTTTAATTTGGGTGCCAAAAAACTCAAAAATACTTGCAAATCAAATGTCAGAAGCAGTAAATAAAATTGTTTCAATTTATTCTAAAATTTTACCAGCACCAAATTTTGAATAT
>CAYTJB010000250.1:1513-4532 GCA_964437995.1 uncultured Bacteroides sp.
GCTGTAACAAGATATGGTGGATACGGAGCTGTTGGGAATCTTTTACTAGAAGATACTTATTTTTCAAAAGAAAACGATTTAGACATTGAAGGTTGCGCACTGGTGGCACATGAATTAGCACATAGTTGGATACATTCTATTGCTACACCTACAGGCGATTTAGATCGATTTTTTTCCGAAGGACTTGCAGAGTATTTAAGTGCAAAATATATTGAAAAAATATATGGAATAGAAAAAGCAAATATACTTAAGAACTTACAATTAAAAAAATATTCAAATATTTCACATCGAGCAATTGCACCAAAAAAATTAACAACAAGCGATATGTTTAATGATAATTCAATGTATAGAGCCGTCATTTATAGCAAAGGATTCTTCTTTTTCAGAGAATTAGAAAATATTTTAGGTGAGGAAAAACTATTTAATGCTATTTTAAATACTTTAATTAAAAATAAAGGCAAAGGATTTTGTATGAATGATTTAATAGCAGAAGTAAAAAAAGTAGGCAATGTTTCATCTGATTTTTTTACTACCTATTTAGAAACCAATAATCATCCTGATATTAAGATTATTCCTATTGACGAAAACAATTTACTTTCTGAAATAAAGATTATAAATACCAAGGAAAAAGTGTTATCCTTCATAAAAATTAAAGGATACGACAATAATATGAAAGTTGAATTTGAAAAAACTTTTGATTTTTCTCAACAAAATGAATTCACTTTAAATCTTTCAAATTACAAAAATATTCAGAAAATTATTGTTGACCCTGATAGATTTGTTTTACAGAAAGATGGGGCAAATGATATTTATCCAGATTATTATGTGTCAAAAAAAGATCATGATGAAATTATTGATGTTGTTGATAAGATTATTCAAAGCTTTAAAGAAGGAAACAAAGAAGAATTTAGCAAATATCTTGCCAGCGATTCTAAAAACATCAAATCTGAAGATAGAAATTTATTTATTTCAAAGTTTAGGCCTTTTGATATTGAAATAAATAGAGAAAATATAAACATTATAAAAATGGATAACACTGTTATTGCCAATTTTTCTGTAAGTTTTAAAAAGCCTAATAATCAAGAAGTAAATACAATAGCAAAAATATATTTTGTTAAAGAAAATGAATCTTGGAAATTCATAAATATGCAATTTTGATTTGTAAAATACAAAAGTTTGTAAGTTTTGAGTGAGCTAAGAAAATTTTATTTGTCTAATATGAAGCAATTTATAATTAGAAAGCTCGATAATTATAAGAATCATCGAGCTTTTCAATAGTTAAAAGAAAAATTTATCCTTTATAAAAAGGCAATTTTACTACTTTGGCTTTCAATAATTTTTCACGAATTTTGACATAGATTTCAGTATCCGATTTTGCAAACGGAGTATTTACATAACCCATACCAATATTCATATCCAATGATGGTGCCATCGTTCCAGAGGTAACTTCTCCAATAACATTGCCATTGGCATCGCAAATTTCATAATGCTGGCGAGGAATACCTCTGTCAATCATTTCAAAACCCACTAATTTGTGTTTTACACCGTTTTTCTTTTGTTCTAACAAGTAATCTTTATCAATAAAGTTCTTAGCATCGGTAAATTTGGTAATCCATCCTAAACCAGCTTCAATAGGAGAAGTAGTATCGTTGATATCATTACCATATAAGCAAAATCCCATTTCCAAACGTAAGGTGTCGCGTGCACCTAAGCCAATTGGTTTTATTCCAAACTCAGCACCGGCTTCATATACTGCTTTCCAAATTTTTTCGGCATCTTCATTTGCCATATAAATTTCGCAACCACCTGAGCCTGTATAACCAGTTGTAGAAAAAATTACATCTTTAACACCTGCAAAAGTCAGCTTTTTAAAAGTGTAATATTCCATATCAGTTACCGTAGTGTCGGTTAATTTTTGCATTGCTTTTAATGCTAATGGTCCTTGTATTGCCAATTGAGCAATTTCATCGGAAGCATTGTATAATTCTTTACCAACTTCCAAACCCATAGCTTTGGCTTGTTGAACACACCATGCCCAATCTTTATCAATATTAGCAGCATTTACTACCAATAAATAAGTTACTTCATTTACACGATAAACCAATAAATCGTCCACTATACCACCTTTCCCATTTGGGAAACATGAATATTGAACTTTTCCATCATATAAAGCGTCAACATCATTGGATGTAATTTTTTGAACAAAATCAAAAGCCTTGCTACCTTTTACCCAAAATTCGCCCATGTGCGAAACATCAAAAACGCCTACTGCTTTTCTAACAGTATGATGTTCTGCAACTAATCCTTCGTATTGCACAGGCATATTATAGCCTGCGAATGGAACCATTTTGGCTCCCATTTCGATATGAAATTTTGTAAATGCTGTATTTTTCATTAGTTATAATATTTTATTGTATGATAAATTACTAAAAATTTGCGAACACAAAAGTATAAAATATTATACAATTTAATGGAGATTTTAGCAAATTTCATTTTTTACTCAGTAAAAAAAATCTATTACACTTATTAAAAGATGTATTTTAATGCTTGTTTTTTCATACTTTTGTTGTTTCAATTCATTAAAGAAATACACTATGTTTATTTTTAAAAGAAATACGCCATCTTGGATTATTTTAGTCATTGATATAGTAATTTGCCTATTCTCGGTAATTTTGGCTTTTCTACTGCGTTTTAATTTTTCTATTCCTCCATCCGTAAAGACAGACCTTCCCTTGGTATTAGGGATAATGCTTTCGGTACGACTTATAAGCTTTTTAATAACAAGGTCTTACACAGGTGTTATACGCTATACAAGTACCGATGATGCCACACGTATTTTTTTGGTTACGTTTTTTGGAAGTATTTGTTTTGGACTTGTTAATGTGTTCACATATTATGTGTATGGTCGTATTTTTATCATTCCATTTTCTATCATTATCATTGATTTTTTGGTAACTACTTTTGTGATGATTTCGTTGCGTATGCTGGTAAAAATTGCTTATGCAGAATATTTGAATCC
>CAYTJB010000251.1:0-4497 GCA_964437995.1 uncultured Bacteroides sp.
ATCTGATTGAATACTAATGGTATTTACAGCACCATTAGATCCTGTTCCCGGGTTAAAGCTGGTATCCATAAAGCCATTATTATTTAATCGTACAATATTGTTGCTTATGATTCCGCTATGATAAGTGATAAATCCTCCCCCCACTATGATCTTTCCATCTGATTGGATACTTGTGGTTTTTACATCAACATAAAGATTATTTGTGTTATAAACAGCAAAATTATCAGTGGTGTTAAATGTAGAGTCATTTGCACCATCCTGAGCCATAATATTTACACTAAACCCAAGTATAAGTGCTATAATTAAAAATGTAATTAATATAATATTTTTTTTCATATATGTTTTTTCAGTGATTATAATTCTGACTCTGCACTTTTTGTCATTTCTTTTATTTATACAATATGTATTCCCAATAGATTCAATGTAGTGCTTGTTAAAAACCGCATAGCTTTACCTATTGGCAATAAATTCAATTTTGTTTGCGTATCAATAATAACAATGGCAAATAAAGCCAACGAGCCATATTTGTATATATTGCGTTCTAATTCTTTGCTGATTTTTATTGATTTTAGAAGTAAATGTGAGCCATCTAAAGGTGGTACAGGAATCATATTAAAAATAAATAAACCAAAATTGATGTAAACGCAAGCAAGTATCATTGCCCCAAAAATACCTTCAACAGGAATAAAAAACATAGCTATTTTTAGTAAAATGGCAAATAAAATTGCCATCACAAAATTAGCAATAGGTCCGGCAATGGCAATCAACATTTCATCGCGACGAGGATTTTTTAGTTTTTCAGGATTAAAATGAACTGGTTTTGCCCAGCCAAAACCGGCAATCAAAATAAATACAAAACCTAACCAATCAATATGTTTCAATGGATTAACAGTTACCCTTCCATCCAAATATGCAGTATCATCACCCAATAAATGAGCTACTTTTGCGTGCATATATTCGTGAAAAGTTAAGCCAATCAGTATAGCTGGCAAAACAATGATAATACTTTCGAGGTTAAATGATGACATCGGGCGTTATTTTTTTAATAATCATCAAAAGTAATATTAATTTGCTTTCTATGGTATAACTTCTTCTATTTTTATAATTTTGCAATTATTTATACAACATTCAATTAACTATGCTTAATAACAATACAATTAGCAACATATCCAACTACAAACACTTTATTTTCGACTGGAACGGAACACTCTTAAACGACCTTTGGTTAGCAGTGGACGTAATTGATAAAATGCTCACAAAACGAGGACTGCAAGGCATGACCATTGAACGCTACTGTGAAGTATTTGATTTTCCTGTAAAAGATTATTATCAAAACGTAGGATTTAATTTTGATAAAGAATCTTTTGAAATTGTAGGTACCGAGTTTATTGTAGAATATGATAAAAGGCAATATGAGTGTAAGTTGCAGCAAGGTGTAGTTGAATTGCTTGAAAAATTGTATCAAAAAGAATTCCATTTAAGCGTTTTGTCTGCCAGAGAGCAATCTATGCTGGAGCAAAATCTAAAGCATTACGGAATTGAACATTATTTTCCAGTAATTGCAGGATTAAACGACCATTATGCCAATGGAAAATTAGAAAGTGGCTTGCAACTGATTGAAGAAGCCCATGTTCCTGCTTTTGAAACTTTATTGATAGGCGATACATTACACGACGCCGAAGTGGCTAAAGAAATGGGAATAGATTGTATTTTAATTGCTTCGGGACACCAATCATTACAACGGTTGAAAAAAATAGGAATTCCTATATTTCAATCAATTGAAATGTTAGGAAATAGCACTCTTTTTAATTAATTTTGTAGAAATCTTTTAATTATGATTACGTTTGTTTTAAATGATAATAAAATTGTTTTTCAGGGAGATGGCGAATTAAGTTTGCTAAAATTCCTCAGAAACGAACAAAATATAACTTCCGTTAAAGATGGCTGTTCATCTCAAGCTAGTTGTGGTGCTTGCATGGTTGAAATCAACGGAAAGCCACGTTTGGCTTGCACTACAAAAATGCGAAATCTCGAAAATACTGTAGTTTACACCATGGAAGGATTTCCTCAATACATCAAAGAAACCTTAGGCAAAGCCTTTGTAGAAAAAGGTGCGATACAATGTGGTTTTTGCACACCCGGTTTTATTATGCGAGCAAAAATCCTTTTACAGGAAAACCCCACTCCTACTTTAGATGAAATTCGTACAGCTTTCAAATTAAATCTTTGTCGTTGTACAGGCTATAAAAAAATAGAAGAAGCCATTGAATATGCCGCCGAGCATTTAAAAGCTAAGAAAGAAATCAAATTATTGCCTCAAAATGGTAAAGTTGGTACCGCTTATCCAAAATATAATTCCTACGAAACAGCCATTGGCGAAAGAAATTTTGTAAACGACATTAAAATTGACGGAATGTTGCATGCAGCTTTACGTTTTAGCGATTATCCACGTGCAAAAGTTTTGAAAATCAATACCGAAAAAGCCCAAGCTGCTAATGGTGTTGTACGAGTATTTACGGCAAAAGACATTCCTGCTGCATCTAAAATTGGTCTTATCTACAACGATTGGTCAGTAATGATAGCCGAAAACGAAACAACGCATTACATTGGCGATGTTATAGCAAGTGTAGTAGCGGATACAGAAGAAAATGCCCGCAAAGCTGCTGCTCTTATTGAAATAGAATATGAAGTTTACGATGCTGTAACTGATGCTATCAAAGCTTTAGAGCAAAATTCACCACAAGTACACGACAATCATGTTAATTTATTGGATAATTGTATTATAAAAAGAGGAAATGCCGATGAAGTAATTGCCAATGCCAAGTTTACTTCGAAAGGATATTACCAAACCCAACGAATAGAACATGCTTTCCTCGAAGTAGAAGCTGCAATAGCCTACCCTGCTGAAGATGGTATCGAATTAATTTGTCAAAGTCAGGGTGTGTACGAAGATAGAAGGCAAATAGCAATGATATTAGGCTTGCCCGAAGATAAAGTCAGGGTAATTTTAGTTCCTAATGGTGGCGGTTTTGGCGGAAAAGAAGATATGACCGTACAAGGACACGTAAGTTTGTTTGCTTATCTGCTAAAAAAGCCTGTAAAATTGGCTCTTTCACGCGAAGAATCTATAATAATGCACCCAAAACGTCATCCTGTGTACATGGATATGGAATTGGCTTGCGACGAAAAAGGAATGCTCACAGCTATTAAATTACGTGCTATTGGCGATAGTGGTGCTTATGCTTCTGTGGGTACAAAAGTAATGGAACGTGTAGCAGGTCATGCAACAGGCGGATATTATGTGCCTATAACCGATATTGAAGCCAAAACCGTTTACACTAATAATATTCCTTCGGGAGCTATGCGTGGCTTTGGAGCCAATCAAGTGGCTTTTGCGTTAGAAAGTTGTATTGATGATTTGTGTAAACAAGGCGGTTTTGACCGTTGGCAATTCCGTTACAACAATGCTTTGATTGACGGACTTACTACAGCAACCGGACAAAAGCTAAAAAACGTAGGTATAAGAGAATGTTTGTCGGCATTAAAAGATGATTATGATAAAGCTAAGTATAAAGGCATTGCTACAGGCATTAAAAATAGTGGTATTGGCAATGGAATGATTGATTTTTCTAACGTTATCATCGAAATTATTTCTCCCGAAAAAGTATTAATACAACATGGCTGGACAGAAATGGGACAAGGCGTGCATACCATGGCTTTGCAAACCTTGTGCGAAGAAACAGGCATTTTACCTGAATTGATTGAAGTAAAAGTAGATTCTGCTGCTCAAATTAAAACAGGAATGACTACATCATCAAGAGCTACCGCACTATTGGGAAATGCAATTATCAATGCTTGCATTGCATTGAAGAAAGATTTAAAACAACATACGCTGAACCAATTAGTTGGCAAAAAGTATTTTGGCGAATGGAAATGCGACTGGACAACCAAACCTGGTGCTGATGTGGAAGAAATTATTACCCATTATTCTTATGGCTATGCTGCACAATTGGTTGTGTTAGATAACAATGGAAAAATTGAAAAAGTAGTTGCTGCCCACGATGCCGGAAAAATTATGAATCCCATGCTGTTTGAAGGACAAATACAAGGAGCCGTGCACATGGGCTTGGGTTATGCCTTATGCGAGGACTTACCTATGAAAGATGGTTATTTAGTAAGCACAAAACTAAGAGATTGCAACATACTCCATGCCCATGAAACACCCAAAATTATTGTAAAAGGCGTTGAAGTAGCCGATGCCGTTGGACCTTATGGTGTAAAAGGCATAGGCGAAATAGGGCTTGTACCTACCGCCGCAGCTGTTGCCAATGCGTTTATGCATTTTGATGGCAAAAAGAGGATGGAGTTGCCTTTGGATAAGAAATAAATTATTTTTCGTTCTATTTTAATCTTAGCGTCTCCGTTCATCGTAGCGTCCCGCTACGATGCCAAATAACCGGCATCTTGCCAAAACAATACAAAAAATATATAATTTTG
>CAYTJB010000252.1:0-4439 GCA_964437995.1 uncultured Bacteroides sp.
AATTGTTCTCTCCAATTGTTTTGCTCGGCAAATGTTTTGTTCCAAAGTTGTTCGGGGCTTAAAAAGTCTGTTACTAAACCTTCTACGCCAGTTTTCATACAGATTTGGCAAATGGCTTTTCCGTTGGTGCTGTAAGTGGTTTCTAATTGAAGTTTTTGAGCATATTTTTTGGCTTGCATTACACCTTCCCCAACTTCTTGTTCATCACTTTTAGCTTCTACAATGGCTAACTTGATGCCTTTGTAAACCAATACATAATCGGCAATTTCTTTTTTGCCACGCCCACCGCCTGTTTGTATTTTACCTTCGGTAATATGGTATTCACGAAGGACTTTAGAGCCTTCCACAACGCCCCAGCCACAAGACTTTAACTTGGGGTCGATTAATTCTGCTCTTGTTTCTGCTTCGTTCATTTATTTATCATTTTTGTTTTAAAATCAAATAACCATCAAATAAGAAAACCCACGTTATCAACATGTTCCCCTACTTATCAACAATATTTGTCAAATAAGTATCAAATAAAAAATCAGGCCCAAAATGGTACATAGCTTCTATGTTTTCGGGATTTGTTTTCGGGGTCATCTTCCTTAATCATTCCTGCTTCAAAAGTGTCTTTTATAATTCGAGAGGCAATAGCTGCATTTTTGTCATCAATAGAAAAACGTTCTCTTAAACTTTGATTCGTCATTTTTTCGTTTGAAACCCATTTTAAACAAGAATGCTGATAACAAGCTCTAATTTTTTCTTTTTTATCTAAATCATTCAGTTTTTTGTAACTAAAGATAGTAACACGTGTTCTGTTTTCATCAGTAATAACATTAATGGGAGGAAGTTGAAAGAGTTCATTATAAAAAATCACTTTATCCAATCCACTACCTTTTTCTTCACAGAATCCCATTCTGCGCATCATATCTGCTAGCTTTTCGTTGCGGGAAATATAAGAGTCGATGAATCTATCAGGTGTAATAAGCGGGTTGCCTGGATTTGAAATCTCAATTCTATCACTAAATATCTCAATCATTGGAAACCCTTTTGTGGATAAGTCTTGATGAATAAGTGCATTTGCTACCAATTCACGTATGGCAATTTCGGGATACATTCGAGATTCGTTTCTCAAAGCTTTCCCTATTTCTTCGTTTGCCGGAAGTTGACTATTTATCCAATCTACCAATCCTAAAAACCCTAAAGCATATCCCTTAGCTCCAATTTGTTCTCGTATAGTTTCTACCTTATTTTTACCTTTGAAAACAATTACCCTAACCGATTTTCTCTCAACGGTTTCAAATTCAGGTAAACTTTTTGCAAATAAAATTGCTCCAAGATTGGTAATGGCATAACCACGAGCTTTTATTACCAATTTTTCATCAACAAATTTTTCAATAACCCCTGCTTGGTTAGAAGGATATGGTAATTTCATTAAATCGAAATAGGTTTCGGTACTCAGTAAACGAATTACATCACTTGCTGTCAGGTTATCTTTTGCTATTTCTTGTTCGTATGGTTTTGATTTTTTACGCCAAATTTTGGCTTCTTTTTCAGGAAATTCATTTAGTTTTCTGGTAATACTTCCAATCCTAATGTATGATTGATGGGAAAAATCAACTGGTTGATTTTGTGTAGCAGGGACTACAAAAATAGAAATCTTACGGGTATCGTCATAGTCAAATTCATAGATTCGAAAATCTATTCTTGGATTGAGCCGCTGTGCCAACCAATGTTCTAATTCCTCATTTCCTTTTTTATGTTGTTTGGGTTTAAAATTTGTACCTTTTATAATGTGTGTTTTATCCTCAACACCAAAAACTAAGTACCCAAAATCTTGATTTTGAATACAAGCACCGTTTGCCAATGCAGAAATCCGTTCTCCAATTTCCTGTTCCGAATGAAAATTAAGTTTAAATTCCACCCACTCACTTTCGTGTGGCTGTTTAACTAAATTATTTATTAGTTCTATGAGTTGAATTTGGTTCATATTACAATATCTTTCCAGTTAATTCCCCTTTAAAAGCTTTCGCTAAAATACTCTTTTTCAGTTCTTCTAAATCATTTAATTTCTGCTGATAAATGGCTTCCAATTTTTGCGTTTCGGCTCTCAGACTTTCCGCTTTTTCAATTAACTGCTTTTGTTCTTCAATTGTTGGAACTGGAATTTTATAGTCTTTAATCATAGGAACAGTCAACTGTGGAATTGCACTTCCGCTTCTCTGTATAACCAAATTATCTATTGTGTATTTTAAAAATTCCGTTGACATCTGATTTGTATCAGGTATACAAACTATTAACCTTACAATCGGCAAAAATGGTTCATTCCTTAATTCTGTGTGTCCAGTTCCGCTTCCCCTTGCAGAAATTGTTACGCAAGGTTTTGTAACTCTTGCAAAATCTGTAAAACCATAAAGTCCCCTGTCTTTTACTGCATTTGCGTAAATTGGTATATTATGTTTTTCGTTAGATTCTAATGAGAAATTATTTTTAGGAGCATCCCCACCTGCAAATATTTCGTTACATACTTCATCAATGGTTTTCTTTTCCCAATTCCCATTCTCAAACACCCCCTGCAAATAGCTTTCAAAAAGTTCTTTGGCGTTTTTGAGGTTTTGTTCGGCATTGGCTTTTGCCTTGGCTATGGCGGCAAAACTATCGTCTAAAATGGAAACAATGCGTTGTTGTTCGGGGAGAGAGTTTGGGTAATGGATTTCTAACTTTCTAAATGCGGGGACATCAAGATTTTTTTGGGCTGCACCCTTTGCAAGTGAGTAAATATGGTCATTTAAATACAGTAATTGTAAATTTAAAAATTGCTGTAAAATTTCATTTGCGTTTTTTGGTTTTACGGATAGACCACTATCATTTAGAAAAAACTTGCCTTTAACAAAACGAGTACATTGTTCAGACATCGCAAATCTTGCTACAACAAAACAATTTTCTCTGTTGAAAGTATCCATAAAAAATGTAGCACCACCGCCACCATATACAGGATAGATAGTCCCGCCATCTCGTTTATTGACAACTCTTGTCCCATACTCGACATCACAAGCTTCGTCAAGTTTTTTTGTTACCCAATTTTTCATATCAATTCCAAGATTGAGTTAAATATTTCAGCACTTTCTTCATCCAATGCTTTCATTTCTTCCAAAATTGCTTGCGGTTGGCGTAGGGCTGTTTCTTCTTTTTTGTTCGGGTTCTTTACGCTCAGGTCAAAAGTACTTTGCTCAATATCCTTGATGTTTACCGTCCATGAGTTTTCGCTGTCGGCAAAAGTTTTTTGTAGTTCCACAAATTCTGCCAAGTCGTTTACATTAAGCGGATTGGTTTTGCCCAAATTACGGTCGAGGTTCAACGAGTAAAACCAAACTTTTTGTGTGGCTTTGCCTTTTTCAAAAAACAACACAACTGTTTTTACACCTGCACCAGTAAAAGTACCACCGGGCAAATCTAATACCGTGTGCAGATTGCAACTTTCCAATAAAGTTTTACGAATGGCAACCGTGGCATTGTCGGTATTGCTCAAAAAAGTGTTTTTAATTACCACACCTGCTTTGCCACCAGCTTTCAGAATTTTAATAAAGTGCTGCAAAAAGAGCGAAGCAGTTTCGCCAGTTTTTATTGGGAAATTTTGCTGCACTTCTGCTCTTTCTTTTCCACCAAAAGGCGGATTGGCAAGCACCACATCGTAACGGTCTTTTTCTTGTATGTCGGCAAGATTTTCAGCAAGTGTATTAATGTGTATGATGTTTGGGGCTTCTACTCCGTGCAAAATCATATTCATAATGCCGATAATGTAAGCCAGCGATTTTTTCTCTTTGCCGTAAAAAGTGCGTTTTTGCAGTATCTCGGTTTCTTTGGTAGAAAGTGATTTGCTATTTTTCAGATAGTCGAACGCTTCGCAAAGGAAGCCCGCAGAACCAACTGCACCGTCATAAATTTTGTCTCCAATTTTTGGGGCAACTACTTTTACAATGGTGGTAATAAGCGGTCGGGGTGTGTAATATTCGCCACCGTTTCGTCCTGCATTGCCCATGTTTTTTATTTTGTCTTCGTACAAATGGCTCATTTCGTGCTTTTCAGCATGGGTACGGAAACGCAATTCGTCAATACGGTTTATCACTTCACGCAAATTGTAGCCGCTTTGTATGCGGTTTTTCAGTTCGCTGAAAATCTCTCCAATCTTGTATTCAATGGTGTCGGCACTTTCGGCACTTAGTTTAAACTTTTTGAGGTAAGGAAACAGTTTGATGTTTACAAAGTCGGTAAGGTCATCGCCCGTAAGTGCGTTATGGTCAATTTTTAATGCTCCGTTTCCGTTTGTAATTTTTGGGGCAGCCCAATTATTCCATTGATATTCTTTGTCAATAATGGTGGTGTAGGTTTTTCCTGTCAGTTCGGCTGCTGTGGCACGGTCACGCTCCAAATCGTCCAGATACTTAAGAAACAGTACC
>CAYTJB010000253.1:0-367 GCA_964437995.1 uncultured Bacteroides sp.
GACCTTTTTATACATTTGCAGCGCTTGCCCGGATGGTGGAACTGGTAGACACGCAGGACTTAAAATCCTGTGACCATTGCGGTCGTGCGGGTTCAAGTCCCGCCCGGGGTACAGAAAAAAGGCTTGTAAATGTTAAATTTACAAGCCTTTTCCTTTTTTAATAAATACATCCCCTCACTTAACCAAAGGAATTTAGGTAAATATCGCTAACAAAATAAAGGAATTTAGCTAAATAGGTTTGTTTTATAAAATTATTTTGTACTTTTGTATTTTTAAAACAATGATTAAAAAATGGTAAAGTATATAAATAGAGCAATTAATGATGCATTTTTAAAAAGATTGACACCAAATAAAGTTATACTATTAT
>CAYTJB010000253.1:377-1775 GCA_964437995.1 uncultured Bacteroides sp.
GTTGGCAAGACTGCTTTTATTGAGCATTTTATAACTGAAAATATAAAAGAATCAGTACTTGAACTTAATGGTGAAGATATGGCAACAACTGAAATTTTAAAACATCGAACAGTTGAAAACTATAAGCGATTGATGGGAAAACACAACATTCTTATTATAGACGAAGCACAAAAGATTCAAAATATAGGAATGATATTAAAATTAATGGTTGATACGATTGATGGAATAAAAATTATTGCTACAGGTTCATCTATGTTTGATTTAGCAAATCAGCTGGGCGAACCATTAACAGGCAGAAAAATTACATTTAACCTTTATCCTTTGGCTCAAATGGAATTTTCGGAAGAAGAAAATATCATTCAAACAAAATCATTATTAGAAGAACGATTGATTTATGGTAGTTATCCTGAGTTAATAAAATACGAAAGTTATGAAGAAAAGGCAGCTTATTTGAATGAATTGGTAAATTCGTATTTATTAAAAGACATTTTAGAACATGATGGAATAAGCAGAAGTACTGTAGAAAGGTATTTAGATTTACTATCAAAGGTATTTGTAATTTATAAAGTTTCAGGATTTAGCCGTAATTTGAGAAAAGAAATTACCAAAACAAGCAGATGGTATTTTTATGATAATGGAATTAGAAATACTTTAATTGCAAATTTCAATCCTGTGGCTTTAAGAAATGATATTGGTGAATTGTGGGAGAATTATTTATTATCTGAAAGAATAAAGTATCAACAATATACTGGAATGATTGTAAACAATTACTTTTGGCGTACATATTATCAGCAAGAGATTGATTGGATTGAAGAACGGGAAGGAAACCTATTTGCTTATGAAATTAAGTGGAAAACAAAAAAAACAAAAGTACCAAGTGCTTGGAAAGAAGCTTATCCTGATAGTAAATATGCTGTTATTTCACAGGATAATTATTTAGATTTCATAACAAAACCAATTGATATTTAAAATCCTGTGACCATTGCGGTCGTGCGGGTTCAAGTCCCGCCAGGTATACAGAAAAAAGGTTTGTAAATGTTAAATTTACAAACCTTTTCCTTTTTAAAATGTATTTTTGTATTTTTAAGAATATGCGAAAACTTCAAAATAGTGAACTCAACCGCTTGAGTATTGATGCTTTTAAAGGAGCAGATAAATTGCCGATTATTATTGTATTAGATAATATTCGTAGTCAGCACAATATTGGCTCTGTTTTCAGAACATCAGATGCGTTTAAAATGGAATGCATCCATTTGTGTGGCATTACCGCTACTCCACCAAATCGCGAAATACACAAAACAGCCTTAGGTGCAACGGATACTGTTGCTTGGACTTATTTTAAAACTACCTTACAAGCTGTTAATTTTTTGAAAAGCAATGGCTATTTGGTTTATGCTG
>CAYTJB010000253.1:1843-2198 GCA_964437995.1 uncultured Bacteroides sp.
TATTGAAATCCCTCAATTTGGCACAAAGCATTCTTTAAACATTTCGGTAAGTGCTGGTATTGTGATTTGGGAAATTGCCAAAAAGTATTTTGTCAGATAGCAAAAAACCAAAATTCATTTTAAGGTTTTTGATATTTTATATTTCATTTCGGTATTACTACAATGTTGGCATCTTTAAATTTTACCTTTAGTTTTGCGATTTCGATATTGGCTTCTTCTTTTGTAGCATAAGCACCAATAATAATTTTGTAAAGAGGCTTGCCTTTATGCTTGGTTTTTTGGATAACAGCATTCTCCTTGTATTTTTTAGGTAATTTTTTATCTTTTTCTATAATTTCAAAACCATTTTCATCGA
>CAYTJB010000253.1:2208-4320 GCA_964437995.1 uncultured Bacteroides sp.
TTAATGCTTGGGCATTTTTCTTGTGCTTAAAGCTTGCCAATCTAATGTAAAATATTTGAATAGTATCAACGGTTACGGTATCAAGAATTGTATCTATAATTGGCGAAATGCGATTACTATCAAGTGTTTGGTTTAGATATTCTTGCATAAAAGAAGTGTCGAGTAACTGCATTTTTACTTTTGCAGTTCCTTGCCGAACAATATCAATTTGCTTAGCAGCTATCATTGAAAGGTCAATAAAGTTAGTTCTGCGGAAACGATCATTTACACGAACAATTACAGATTTATTGTTTTTAGGATTAGTAACTTTTACCAATGATTGCAAGGGAAAGCTACGATGTGCCGCCGTGTATTTAGTTGAGCTAAACCGTTCGCCATTAAAGGTTTTTCTACCTTCAAACTTTTTTGCATAGTAAGTTGCTTTCCCTTGATGTACTTTAAATGGTTGTGCAAAAGCAATGTTGCAGAGCAAAAAAAAGGATAAGTATAAGAAAAGTTTACGCATTCATTTTTAGGTTTAAAAAAACATACCGAATCTTTCATAAATAAGAGATTCGGTATGTTTATAAAATAATTTATTATGTGTTGTTGGATAAACCTACTTAATTTTCATAAGCATTTGTGTTTTATTAGCATTATCGCCTTCTTTAACAAATACATCTTCAATAACTCCATCCATTGGAGATAGTAAAAGATTATTCATTTTCATAGCTTGAAAAGAGATTAATTTGTCTCCCTTTTTTACTTTGTCCTTTTTTTTCACATAAATAGTAAGAATAGTACCAGGAATAAAAACATAAATTTCGCGTGGATCTTTTGCCTTATATGGTTTTCTTTCTTGATTTTTTTTCGGTATCGTAGTGCGATAAAGAATATTATCAATATTTATATCCTGATATTTACTATAATCTTTTTCTTCCAATTTTTTATCTAAGTCTTCCATTATTAATAAGTATTAATGAAACAGTCTTTCGCTGTATTAATTTAAAATTTCATTGTAAGCAATGATAAATTAAAATGGAGGAATACCATGCTTTTTGTATGGACGTATTTCTTGTTTGTCTTTAGAAATATCCAAAGCGTGTATTAAGAAATGTCGGGTTTCGCTTGGGTCAATAACTGCATCAACATAACCATAAGCAGCAGCTACATAGGGATTTGCAAATTTTTTCTTATATTCCGCAATTTTCTTTTTGCGCATATCCTCTGGATTTTCTGCATTTAGGATTTCGTTCCTGAAAATAATATTGGCAGCACCTTCGGGTCCCATAACAGCAATTTCGGCAGTTGGCCACGCAAATACAAAGTCGGCTCTTAAATGATTAGAACACATTGCAATATAACCACCACCATAAGCTTTACGCAAAATAACGGTAATTTTTGGAACAGTGGCTTCTGAGTATGCATACAAAAGTTTGGCTCCATGGCGAATAACGCCTGCATGTTCTTGATCAATACCTGGTAAATACCCTGGTAAATCAACAAAAGTAACCAATGGAACATTAAAAGCATTACAATATCTAACAAATCTTGCTGCTTTATCGGATGAATCAACATCTAAAACACCTGCCAACACCAAAGGTTGATTAGCAACACAGCCAACAGATTGTCCGTTTAAGCGAGCAAATCCAACCACAATATTTGCAGCCCATTTTTCGTGAACTTCCAAAAAATCTGAATCATCACTTATTGCTTTGATAATATTTCTTACATCATAAGGCAGTTGTGGATTGGTTGGAAATACACCTTCAATTTTATACGATTTTGTTTTAGGAGCTTTTTTAGGAAAAGCTTCGGCTTTTTTTGTGTTATTCCAAGGAATAAAACTAACTAATTTTTTTATTTGATCAAAACACTCTTCTTCACTTTCAGCAAAAAAATGAGCATTTCCAGTTAATTCAGCCTGAACTCTGGCACCACCTAATTCTTCCATCGAAATTTCTTCGCCTAAAACAGTTTTAATAACCTCAGGACCAGTAATAAACATCTTTGAAATTTTATCAACCACAAAAACAAAATCGGTTAATGCAGGAGAATAAACAGCACCGCCAGCACAAGGACCTAAAATAACAGATATTTGAGGTATAACACCAGAAGCCAACGTATTTCTAT
>CAYTJB010000254.1:0-790 GCA_964437995.1 uncultured Bacteroides sp.
CGGCTTGACAGGTTTGTGCTTTTAATTCCCGGCCTACGCATATTATCAACGTTATAGGCAACTTTAAAAAACAATAAACCTATGAATAAATTCTACATTATTCAATCTCTAAAGCCAACCGATCCAGAATTGGGGCAAAGAGTTTACAACAAAATTAAAGACATATCGACAAGTGAATTTTTCAAAGTAACTAACAAGAATGAGTTACTAAGCACACTTGACTATATTAAACTTGATTTGACGACAAATCCTGACCTTAAAGCAGTAATTCATATACATTGTCATGGCAATGACCAAGGCATCGGCATTCGTGATGACAACGATACAAGAGAATTTGTTTATTGGGAAGACTTAAGAGACAAATTTCGGGAAATCTACGTTTCAACTAATAAAAAACCATTACTTTCAATGTGTGCTTGTAAAGGATTTAATGTTTTCCAAATTGCAACTGAAGGTTATAAAAAGTTGGAAATGACACCTGAGAAAATAAAAATCAGACGTGACTCAATTGAAAAAATTATTATTGATCAGTTCGGCTTTATAAATGAAGAACAAAAGAACTATTTAGACTATGCATTTAGTGACGAAGGGACAGATGAATACTTAGAAAAATACAGGTCAGTTTTTTTCTCATAACAAATACAAATAAAATTAACAGATAATGGAAAAATGTTTCGTAATACAACCTTTTGACAACGACAAATTCGACAAGCGATTTGTTGACATTTTTGAACCTGCAATTAAAAAAGCAGACTTTCAACCATACCGCATTGACAGAGACCTGAGTGTC
>CAYTJB010000254.1:800-4311 GCA_964437995.1 uncultured Bacteroides sp.
TTCTAAATTTTCTAATTCATCTTTAAGTGCTACTATATCTTTAAAAGAAATATTCAGACAGGCTTCTTGTAGTTCTTCTTAATATACGCGTCTAAAAACTCCTTCGGATTATCCACTGCGTCTCCCGGTATAGTGAAGTTTTCAAGGTTCATAAGTCTTATCCCGTGGAAAAAATCTTTGAAGAGTTCGTCACATACAACATTTACTTTTACTTTCGATTCATCTGATTTTTTCTGAATCTTTACTTTAGCATCTTCATCAAATGAAATGTAGATTCCATGCTCAATCAGAAATTCCTTCTGAAATTTATTTATGCCGTCCTCAAGCAGAATTGCTGAAAGTGCTTTTTGCTTTGCAGAAATTACGACAGACAATCCTAATGTTTGGTATGAATTAGGTTATGCATTTGCTTGCGAAAAAGATGTGGTTATGGTTTGTTCAGATGAAAGACAAGCGGGGAAATTCCCATTTGACATTCAACACAGACACATAATTACTTATAAAACAAGTTCGACAAGTGACTTCAACGCTTTGGCAGACACAATTACAAGAAAAATAAAAGCACTACAATGGAAAACTCAATTTCTAAAGAAGACACCGTTTCAGTTTATAGTTTAAAACATGAAATGGGAAAATCTGGTTACACAGACATTGCAACAAGTGTTGGCATTCGCACATTGACAAAATATGGAATGATTGAAACTTTTAAGGAAATTGATGAATGGAATAATAATCAAGAATATATTGCTTGTAAATTAACTGAAAAAGGAGAACAATGGATACTTGAAAACCAAGACCAACTTCAATTCAGACAGACAAAAAGTAATGATATAAATGAAGATATACTACCTTTCTGACAAAGAAAAGCAGCCTATAACATGCGGTATATTTTATTGCCGAGATAGTGCTAATATGAAAGGTTGTGGCTCGCTTCAAACTTCATTGTGGCTTGACAGTGACGTGCTTCGAAATTGGCAACAAAAACATACCGCTGTCCGTTAAATCATCATCTTCACGCATCAACTCTTTTTCAACTCTAAGTACTTTTCCCCTTCCTCCAACTATTTTTTTTATTTCTTTGGTTTTTTGATAACTTTGCGGCTTAAAATTAATATGAGCCACTATGTTTGAAGTGTCTAAAGTACTTATAAGTACTCCAAGTACTCATAAGTATTTATAAGTACTTTCTCTTTGTGGCAAAAAACCATATAAGCTATGATTACCAAAGAATTAATCAATCCCAAGAGCATTGTAGTAATTGGTGCTTCTAATGATATAGAAAAACCAGGCGGCAAAATCCTAAAAAACCTTATCGACGGACAATTTAAAGGCGAACTCTATGTGAGCAATCCTAAAGAAGACGAAGTACAAGGTATTAAAAGCTTCCGCAATCCCGCAGATTTACCTCAGGTTGACCTTGCCATTATTGCCATTGCAGCCAAATATATACCCGAAACCGTTGAATTGCTTACCTTGCAAAAAGCTACCAAAGCATTTATTATACTTTCGGCAGGCTTTAGCGAAGAAAGTCACGAAGGCAAGCTATTAGAAGACAAAGTAGTTGAGCTGATTAACAACGTAAACGGCTCGTTGATAGGACCTAATTGTGTAGGTATTTTAACACCTGCACACCATAGCATATTTACCTTACCTATTCCTAAGTTGGATGCACAAGGCTGTGATTTTATTTCAGGTTCGGGTGCTACGGCTTGTTTTATCATGGAAGCAGGCATTCCAAAGGGTTTAACCTTTGCCAATGTATTTTCGGTAGGAAACTCGGCTCAAATGGGTGTAGAAGAGATATTGCAATACATGGACGAAACTTTCGACCCTGCTACTAGTTCAAAAATAAAATTATTGTACATCGAAAACATTTCGAAACCCGAAATGCTGATGAAACACGCTGCATCATTGATAAAAAAAGGATGTAGAATTGCAGCCGTAAAAGCAGGTTCGTCCGAAGCCGGAAGTCGTGCAGCTTCATCGCATACAGGTGCATTGGCAAGTTCCGATGTTTCGGTGGATGCATTGTTCCGCAAAGCAGGCATAGTTCGTTGTTATGGCAGAGAAGATTTAATCAGTGTGGCTTCGGTATTTACTTATCCCGAATTAAAAGGCAAAAATATTGCTATTATTACCCATGCAGGTGGTCCGGCAGTTATGTTAACCGATGCCTTGTCCAAAGGCGGATTAAATGTTCCTGCTATCGAAAACCCCAAAGCCAAAGACTTGCTTACACATTTGTTCCCCGGTTCTTCGGTTGCCAATCCTATTGATTTTTTGGCTACAGGAACTGCCGAACAATTGGGCATTATTATTGATTATGTGGACAATCATTTCGACGAAATTGACGGTATGGCTGTTATTTTCGGCACACCGGGATTGTTCAAATTATTTGATGTTTATAAGGTGTTGGACGAAAAGATGAGAAAAGCCAAAAAGCCTATCTACCCTGTGTTGCCATCTATATTAACTGCCAAAGAAGAAGTGGAAGATTTTATTGCTAAAGGCAGGGTAAATTTCCCCGACGAAGTTACATTGGGCAATGCTTTGGCTAAGGTTTATCATACCAATCAACCAATGTTAATGAAATCGTGTACCTCGCATGTGGACGAAGGCTTAATTCGTGCTATTATTGATACAAGCGAAAATGGTTATTTAGCTCCCGAAGCTGTACAAGGCTTATTGGATGCTTCCGGTGTTCCCCGTGCCGGCGAAGCTGTGGTTACCGATAAAGCAAAAGCTGTAGAAGCTGCCACTAAATTGGGTTTCCCTGTAGTGATGAAAGTAGTGGGTCCTGTTCATAAATCGGATGTGGGTGGTGTAGTATTGAATGTAAAAGATGCTGCAACAGTTGAAAAGGAATTTGAAAGAATGATTCAGATTAAGGATACAACAGCTATCTTGATTCAGCCTATGCTTTCGGGTACCGAGTTGTTTGTAGGTGCTAATTATGAAGATAAATTCGGGCATTTGGTAATGTGCGGAATGGGTGGTATTTTTATTGAAGTGTTGAAAGATGTGAGTGCCGGCTTGGTGCCAATTGGCAAACAAGAAGCTACACAAATGATTCGCAACCTAAAAAGCTACAAAATTATTCAAGGTGTGAGAGGACAAGAAGGTATCAGCGAAGAACTGTTTGTAGAAGTAATTATTGCTGTTTCCACTTTATTAACCGTTGCTCCCGAAATCAAAGAAATGGACATCAATCCTTTGTTAGGTAAAAAAGACAAGGTGGTGGCTGTAGATGCAAGAATTAGGATAGAGAAATAAAACCCCTCCAACCTCCCCAAAGGGGAGGCTTTGCGGCAGTGTGATTGATAGTAAACAACATAAGGTAATACATTAATTAGGACTTAAATATGAAAAATAAATTTGCAAGTAAATTAAAAATCATTGCATTGTCATTGCTTGTTTTTGCAATGTTATTGCTAATGCACGATGATGGTGCTGATTATAAATACTGGATAGCGGTTGCTATAAGCACAGTTTCGTTAGTATTGATAAATTA
>CAYTJB010000255.1:0-1503 GCA_964437995.1 uncultured Bacteroides sp.
GGTGCTGCAATTAATTCTGGAAGCGGTATTGCTTTTATGGGTTTATCTACAATGACATGGTCGTTAATATTTGTTTTTATGGGTGGAGCAGGTAAATCGGCTATGTTTCCTTTACATATATGGTTACCCGATGCAATGGAAGGTCCTACACCTGTTTCAGCATTAATTCATGCAGCTACAATGGTTGTAGCGGGTGTTTATTTAGTTGCCAGAATGTTTCCAATATATTACCTTGCAGCTCCGGTTGCCCTAAATGTTGTTGCATACGTAGGAGCATTTTCATCACTTTTTGCAGCTGTAATTGCATGCACCCAGACAGATATAAAAAGAGTACTGGCATATTCAACAATGTCGCAGATAGGATATATGATGCTTGCTCTTGGAGTATCAGGATATGGTGGTCATGAAGGTCTTGGATACATGGCTTCCATGTTTCATCTCTTTACACATGCTATGTTTAAAGCCTTGTTATTCTTAGGTGCCGGTGCAATTATTCATGCTGTTCACACAAATGTAATGACTGAAATGGGAGGTTTAAGGAAATATTTACCTATTACTCATATTACATTTTTAATTGCATGTTTAACTATTGCCGGAATTCCTTTTTTATCAGCTTTTTTCAGCAAAGATGAAATTTTAACGGCTGCTTATCATCATAATATGCCGATTTTTGTAGTTCAAATGTTTGTTGCAGGCTTAACTGCTTTTTATATGTTCCGCTTGTATTTCAGGATATTCTGGAACAAAGACACACATTATCATCGTACACCACACGAAGCACCTTTTACAATGACATTTCCTTTGATATTTTTAGCAGTTGCTTCTATTTTTGCAGGTTACATTCCTTTTAGTCAATTTGTTTCATCCGATGGCATTCCATTTCATTCAGAAATTGAATGGATAGTTGCTCTTCCTTCGATAATTGTTGGTTTGTTAGGAATAACAGTTGCGTTTATTTTATATAAAAAAGAGAGCACATTCCCACACCGTATTGCATCTTCAGTTAAATTATTATATGTTGGTGCATACAATAAATTTTATATTGACGAAATTTATCTTTTTGTAACCAAAAAAATTATTTTCAACTACATTTCTCGCCCTGTTGCTTGGTTTGACCGCCATATTGTTGATGGATTTATGAATAGTCTTGCTTGGGTAACAAATTTAGTTTCGTTTAAAATTAAAGGATTTCAATCGGGACAAGTTCAGCAATACGCTTTCGTATTTGTTTCAAGTGCAATTATATTAGGAATACTTTTCATTTATTTATTTTCAATTTAAATAAACAAAAGATGGACATTTTATCACTATTAGTTATTATACCAATTATTACTGTTTTAAGTATAGTTATAATAAAAGATTCAAAAAAAACTCGCTTAATTTCAGCTATTGGCATGGGGTTGCAATTATTACTTGCAGCTTATCTTGTTTATGCATATTTATCGGAAAGAGGTGCCGGCAATTCTGCTGAAATGCTATTTAAAGCCGATTATGTTTGGTATT
>CAYTJB010000255.1:1513-4303 GCA_964437995.1 uncultured Bacteroides sp.
CCGGAATATTTGCTTCGTGGCAGGTTGATTTTCTTCCTAAAGAGTTTTTTATATCATTAATATTACTTTCCTCAGGTGTTTTTGGATTTTTTATATCATTGGATTTGTTTACAATGTTCCTTTTCTACGAAGTTGCAGTTATTCCAATGTATTTGTTAATAGGTATTTGGGGTAGTGGACCAAAAGAGTATGCTGCAATGAAATTAACATTGATGTTAATGGGCGGTTCAGCATTATTATTAGTAGGATTATTGGGTATTTATATGAATTCTGCTCCTGATGGCGGTGCTTTAACTTTTAATATTTTAGAAATTGCAAAAGTTCATATTCCAATTGAAGCTCAACGAATGTTTTTTCCAATGACATTTATAGGTTTTGGTGTATTAGGAGCTTTGTTTCCATTTCACACTTGGTCGCCCGATGGTCATGCTTCGGCACCAACAGCGGTTTCAATGTTACATGCCGGAGTATTAATGAAATTAGGTGGTTACGGAGCTTTCAGGGTAGCTATATTTTTGTTGCCCGAAGCTGCACAAGAATTATCATGGATATTTATTATTTTAACATCTATAAGTGTTGTTTATGGTGCTTTTGGTGCTATTGTTCAAAAAGATTTAAAATATATTAATGCTTACTCATCTGTGAGCCACTGCGGATTAGTACTTTTTGCGGTACTTATGATGAACAAAACCGCAATGGATGGTGCCATTTTGCAAATGATTTCTCATGGTTTAATGACAGCCCTTTTCTTTGCTTTAATTGGCATGATTTACGGACGTACACACACCCGTATGATTAACGAAATGGGCGGTTTAATGAAAGTAATGCCATTTTTAGGCGTATGTTATGTTATTGCCGGTTTGGCTTCGTTAGGGTTACCTGGTTTAAGTGGTTTTGTTGCCGAAATGACTATTTTCTTCGGTGCCTTCCAGCATCCTGATATTTTCCACAGAGTTGTAACAATAATTGCTGTTTCTTCTATTGTTATCACAGCAGTTTATATTCTTAGAGTGGTGGGTGCTTTACTTTTTGGACCAATTAAAAACGAACATTTTAATCATTTAGGTGATGCTAAATGGTATGAAAAACTATCTACTGTATCATTAATTATGGCAATTGCAGCTATAGGTATTGCACCATTATGGTTATCGAATATGATTGGCGATAGCTTAACACCAATAACTAATTCCTTAAATTATTAATTAACAAGAAAGTTCATTAAATAATAAATAGCACATGAATTTAGAAAATATTTTATTAATGCGTCACGAAATAGTTCTTTCAATTATTACATTAATAGTTTTAATTGCCGAACTTTCAATTAAAGATGATAAAAAAAGTCGTATAATTTCTATTGCAACTACTCTTTTTGCAATAAATGTTATTATTGGTTTTTTGCCCGCTGAAAGCGGTAACCTTTTTGGAAATATGTATAAAACTACCGATTTGCATTGGGCAATGAAAAATATTTTAAATCTTGGAGTTTTAGTTATTCTTTTACAATCGATAGAATGGTTAAAATCAAATGACGATAAACTGAAAATTAGCGAATTTTATTTCAACTTTAATTGGAATGCAATTTATGATTTCATCTGGTAGTTTTTTGATGTTGTATTTAGGTTTAGAATTAGCAACAATTCCAATGGCTGCACTTGCCGCTTACGACCGTTATCGTTCAACTTCTGCCGAAGCTGGTATTAAGTTAATACTTTCTGCTGCAATGTCGTCGGCGGTATTATTGTTAGGAATTTCGTTTATATATGGAACATCCGGTTCAACTTATTTTGATATTGTTGCTTTGAATTTTTCAAATAATCCACTTCAAACATTAGCTTTTATTCTTTTCTTTTCGGGAATGGCTTTTAAGCTTTCATTAGTGCCTTTCCACCTATGGACAGCCGATGTGTATGAAGGTTCACCTGTAAATGTTACCTCTTATTTATCGGTTATATCAAAAGGTGCATCTGCATTTATTTTAATTATTGTATTGTTTACAGTTTTTAATTCAATTGCAATTATTTGGAAACCTTTAATGTATATTATCTCTGTTTTAACCATGACTATTGGTAATCTTTTTGCCATTAGACAACAAAATTTAAAACGATTTCTTGCTTTTTCTTCTATCGCTCAGGCTGGTTTTATACTTTTAGGAATTATTGGTGCAAATGTTATTGGTATGACTTCGGTAATATTTTTTATCTTCGTTTACATATTTTCAAATCTTGGAGCTTTTGGTGTTGTTTCGGTAATATATTATAAAACCAAAAAGGAAAATATTGATGATTATAATGGCTTATACCACACCAATCCAAAGTTAAGTTTAATAATGATGCTTTCGTTGTTTTCATTGGCAGGAATTCCTCCTGTTGCCGGTTTCTTTGGTAAATTTTTCTTATTTACAGCGGCTGCATCTTCGGGCTATTTTTGGTTAGTTTTTATTGCTGTTTTAAATGCAACTATTTCGTTGTATTACTACTTATTGGTAGTAAAAGCAATGTTTATCAATAAAAATGAAACCCCTATTGCTTATTTTAAAACCGATTTACCTGCCAAAATTGCACTAATTATTTGTGTTATTGGTTTATTTGTGATAGGTATATATAGTGGTGCTTATCAATACTTTGAATCAATTAGTTTTGGATTATAACCATTAAAACAACTCATTTTCAAGGACTATTGTAGTATCAACTTTAGTTTTTATCAAATCTTTTGCTTTCCCCAAAATGTTAACTTTCGGAATTATTTTATCAAAGTCTGTTTGCGAAATTTTTTCACGTTCGAGTAGCCTTT
>CAYTJB010000256.1:0-4274 GCA_964437995.1 uncultured Bacteroides sp.
AAAAGTACTTATAAATACTTAGAGTACTTATGAATACTTATAAGTACTATAGGCACTCTAAGTACTTTAGGCACTTCTCTTTATAGTGGCTATAATTTAATCTTTTATAGATTTCAACCCTTGATTGACATTATTAATCTTTTTGATAATTTTTTTATCAACGATAAAAGGTTGATAAAAAAAACAAACATCCTCTATTATTCTCTGAAAAGTAGTAATTTTGTCGAATAAATGATTGGAAGCGATGGACGACAATTTTGAAAATTATAATGATGAAGAAATAAGGGAGTTGGTTGATAAATTTGAACAAAAACTCAAATTTAATCAAAATTTCTTTTTTGATGTGGAAGAGTATGAAATCTTAATTGATTATTATATTGATAACGAAAACATTCCATATACCAATCAACTTATTCAATCTGCTGTAAGTCAGCATCCTGATTCTGTTGGAATTCTGTTGAAAAAAGCTCAATTATACGCCTATGCTGATAATACCGAACAAGCGTTGGAATTATTGGCAAAATTAGAAGGTATGGATCCTACGAATAGCGATGTATTCTTCACAAAAGGAGCCATTTACAGCCAACTCAAACGCTACGAAAAAGCCATTGAAGAATATCACAAAGCCATCGCCAAAGCCGAAGAATTAGACGAAGTTTATATCAACATTGCCTTTGAATACGAAAATTTAGGTAATTACGATAAAGCCATTGAATACTTAAAGAAAGCATTAGAAATTGTTCCCGAAAACGAAATGATTTTATACGAACTTTCTATGAGTTTTGAATTTGCACAACGCACCGACGAAAGCATAGCTTTTTTTACAAATTATTTAAACGAATTTCCATACAGCTATAGTGCTTGGATAAATTTAGGCTCAGCCTACAATTCGCAAGATTTGAACGAAAAAGCTATCGAAGCTTTTGATTACGCCATAGCCATTGACGATGTTAACACATCTGCATATTACAGTAAAGCAGCCACTTATGTTGGCATGGAAGAATATGTAAAAGCCATTGATATTTATAACGAAATATTGAAGATAGACAATAATTATGCTATTCCGTTTTTTTACATTGGCGAATGTTACGAAAAAATGGAAGATTTTAACGCCGCCATAGATTATCATACTCGCTCTATAAAACATGATGAGTATTTTTCGGATGCTTGGTTAGGTAGAGGAATTTCGTTTTATGAACTAAAAAAAATACCTCAAAGTATCAATGATATTAAAAAAGCAATTTCTTTAAACGAAGAAAATGCTGAATATCAATTGATATTAGCCGAAATTTTGCACAAGGAAAAAATGGAAGGTGCCACCGAAATTTATCAAAAAGTATTGAACGAAGACCCAAATAATACTGATGCTTGGTTAGATTACTCCGATTCGTTCCGCGATAATAGCGACATAGAAACTGCCATTGAAATTATATCGCATGGATTAAAAGCAATGCCCAAGAATGTAGAATTGTATTATCGTTTGGCTGCCTATCAATTACTTAACCGTGAAGTTAAAACCGCTTATATAACCATTGCTATTGCATTAGAGATTGATGCAGAACCACTGAACGATTTTTTTGATTATATTTCAGAATTAAAATTAGAAAACTTTTTTATCGACATTATCGAACAATTTAAAAAAGATATTGAAAACCAAAACAGACAAAGTTAATATGTTAATCGAACTTCCTTTTGATTTACCCGAAAGAACTAATAAACCCCGCGAAAATGGTGTTACAATGGTCATGGATAAAGGCTTGAGCCTTAGAGAAGAAGAAGATATGATACACACAGCAGGTCATTTGATTGATTTTGTAAAATTAGGATTTGGCACTTCGCTGTTTACCAATAATTTAAAAGAAAAAATAAAATTCTATCAGCAAAATAATTTGAAGGTTTATTTAGGCGGTACGCTTTTTGAAGCATTTGTAATTCGCAATAAATTTGATGATTATAGAAATTTTATAAAAAAACTAAACATCAATACAGTGGAAGTTTCCGATGGTTCTATGGAAATGAATCATGATGCAAAATGCGAATACATTGCTAAGTTAGCAACAGACAATACCGTAATTTCGGAAGTGGGTTCTAAAGATGCCGGTGTACATATAGCTCCTGATAAATGGGCTGCTATGATGCAAAAAGAATTGCAGGCAGGCTCAATAAAAGTAATAGCCGAAGCCCGCGAAAGCGGAACAGTTGGTATTTATGACCCCAAAGGCAATGCAGATATTGAATTAATTCACAAAATATTAGAAAAAATACCTGTTGAGAAAATTATCTGGGAAGCTCCATTAAAATCACAACAAGTATGGTTTATAAAGCATTTTGGCACAAATATTAATCTTGGCAATATTGCTCCTAATGAAGTTATTGCATTAGAAACACTGCGTATGGGCTTAAGAGGTGATACTTTTCATCAATTTTTGCCTCAAAAATAAATATTTTCCTATGAAGCTTTACGGGCTAATTGGCTATCCTCTTTTACATTCTTTTTCCTCTACTTATTTTACCGAAAAGTTTAAAAAAGAAGGTATTACCGATGCCGAATTTCAATTATTTCCGTTAAATAATATTCAAGAAATTAAACAGTTGCTTGTTTGTGAACCAAATCTAAAAGGTTTAAGTGTTACCATTCCTTACAAAGAAAAAATTATCCCATATCTTAATGAATTAGATGAAGTTGCTCAAAAGGTTGGAGCAGTTAATTCAATTAAAATCAGTAATAAAGAAAATAAAATTTATTTAAAAGGATACAATACCGATGTTATTGGCTTTGAAAAAACGTTGATACCATTGTTGGAAAATCATCATAAACAAGCTCTGATACTTGGTTCTGGAGGAGCATCAAAAGCAGTTGCTTATGTTTTGGAAAAACTAAATATTCCATTTAAAATAGTCAGCAGAACATACAAACAGGGTTTTCTTTCATACCAACAATTAAATCGTGAGATAATTGAAAATCATCAGCTTATTATTAACACAACTCCTTTGGGAATGTATCCAGATGTAAATAAATGCCCTGCTTTACCTTGTCAATTTTTAAATTCAGCACATTTATTAATTGATTTGATTTATAATCCCGAAGAAACTCTTTTTTTGCAAAAAGGAAAATTACAGCATTCAAAAACTCAAAATGGCTTAAAAATGCTTATTTTTCAAGCAGAAGCATCGTGGAAAATTTGGAATGAGTTATATAATTTCAAAACATTGTTTATCTACCCAACCATTGCTACCATTGGCAATTTTTATTTTTACCCAGTTGTTTAATTCATCAAGAAGCATCACTTTAGTTCCTTCGTGTATCACAAATTTATCTGCTCCTTTTTCGTCGGGGGAACTTTTTACGGTTACGGTTGGCGAAAAAATAATGGCTTGGTTTTGAGCATTTATGTTATTGTATTGTTTTAATGCAAAATTTATTGAAAAAACAGTAACAAAAATCATTGAAATACCAACCCAAAAGGATATTTTTTTTATTTGATAAGCATTGGATGCGAGGTAAATAAACAAAACGATAAAGAAAAAACTAATTGAAATTAAGCTAACGATAGCCCAATAATCATAAGATAATATGTTGGATAATTCTATCCACCATTTTACAAAGAACAATTGAGGAACGTTTTCTATTTTATCAACAATTTTAGTATTGGCAATTTTAAGGTTAAAATCTATATCGGCGTCAGCAGGGTTTAATTTTTTTGCTCTTTCGTAATTAAGGATTGCCATTGGATAATTGGCAAGTCTGAAATAGCAGTTACCCAAATTATAATATAAATCAGGTGCAATATCTCCCTTTTCCAGCACTTTATTGTAAAGTGTGATAGCATCGTTGTATTTTTCTTTATTGTAAGCTTTATTAGCTGCTTCAATATCAGGATTATTAGTTTTTGCAACTAATTGTAAAGTGCAAAATATCACTAAAAATGAAATCAAAAACTTTTTCATACGCTACATTTATTTTAATTCATTTTCTGTTTTTGAAATAATTTCAATTGCTTCTTTGTAAATTTTATCCATCGTCAAAGATTCATCGCCAGGAGCAAAACGAGCAAATTCGCAGTTATTTAGTGTTCTTATAAACTGGCTTGTGATTTCTTCTTTAACATTCTTGCTTTTTAATGCTTCGTTTACTGAGTCCATTGATAATTCTGCTAATGGAATGCTAAATTTATCGCTCAAATAACCCCACAAAGCTTGCGAAATTTCAACATAGAATTTATCTTTTTCTTTGGCGGTTAAATGTTTTTCTGCTTTCTTTAATCGTTTTTTTG
>CAYTJB010000257.1:0-2087 GCA_964437995.1 uncultured Bacteroides sp.
TCCACAACGAGAACCTGATTACCGAAAAGGCAGAGGACATGGAGCGTTTGTTACTTCTTTAGTTCAATATTACCCTAAGTTGTCTATACAAAAACTTATTGAAAGTTTAAATTTATCGCTAAATGAATTTAAAAATTAAAATATTTATTGCCTGCAAGAAAACTACAAAATTCACTTATTTTGATGTACAGTAGTTTGTTTTGTCATTCCGAGTGATAGCGAGGAATCTCAATAAAAAGTATTCAAATTTAATGAGATGCTTCCTTCGTCAGCATGACAAAAGTGAACTTATAATTTTAGGAAATTTAATTATTTCAGTTACTAATGAGACATAAAATCAGAAATAAAAATGAAAAAAAATACAGGAATAACTCTCACAATGTTATGGATATTAACAGCTTGTGCTCAACAAAATAAGAACACTATGAATTACAATAAATTAACATCGGAAGAAGAAAATGTAATCCTTAACAAAGGAACAGAAAAACCTTTTACAGGAAAATACTACCAAAACAACGAAAAAGGAACATATACTTGTAAACGTTGTAATGCAGCACTTTATCATTCATCTAATAAATTCGATTCACATTGTGGCTGGCCCAGTTTTGATGATGAAATTAAAGGAGCTGTAAAACGAGTGTTAGATGCAGATGGACAACGTACAGAAATAATATGTGCCAATTGCGGTGCACATTTAGGTCATGTTTTTGAAGGCGAAAGATTTACGCCAAAAGATACCCGACATTGTGTAAATTCGATTTCATTAAATTTTATACCAGCAGGTGAAACACAAACCACAGATACAGCCATATTTGCAGGTGGTTGTTTTTGGGGTGTTGAATACTTTTTTCAAAAAGAAATAGGTGTGCTATCAACAGAAGTTGGTTATATTGGAGGAAAAACTTCAAATCCAACTTATAAAGATGTTTGCAACCACAATACAGGGCATGTAGAAGCTACAAAAATTATTTTCGACCCAACAAAAACTTCGTTTGAAAAATTAGCCAAACTATTTTTTGAAATTCACGATCCAACACAATTGAATCGGCAAGGGCCTGACATAGGAGATCAATATCGTTCTGAAGTTTTCTTCTTTAATCAGCAACAAAAAGAAATTATAGAAAACTTAATCCTTATACTGAAAGCAAAAGGATTAAATATTGTAACAAAAGTAACACCAGCATCTACATTTTGGAAAGCAGAAGATTACCATCAACAATATTACGAACACAAAGGAAGCAAACCCTATTGTCATGGTTATGTAAAAAGATTTTAAGAGCAAGCAATGTAGTACCTTAGAGTAGCTGTTGTAGAACTAATATTTATAAGCAATATTACAACTCAAACTTCTTTAAATGTGCAGGCATTTTTTCGTTTCCTGTTATGCTTTCTAATTTTTCGTTTTCACGAATTAAATGTACTTTTTCTTCGGTATCAATCATCACAATATTAGGACGAAGCGTAATAAATTGCATCCATTGTGTCATATTATAAGCACCAATGGTAGAAATAACAACTTGGTCGCCTTTATTTAGCAATGGTAAATCAATGTTTTCCCTCACTACATCAATGTTCATACATAAAGGGCCAAAAACTTGTGTAGTTTCGGTATAATGTGTAAACGGTTGTGCTGGTGTAATTTTATGGTCGTACCAGAAAGCGGTAAATAATAAGTTAACTCCTACATCAATAATGGTGGTACGTTTACCTAATGAAGTACGTTTATTGGCAATTACAGTACCTATCAAATATCCTGCATCGTCTATCAAAGCACGACCTGTTTCTAAAATAAGCGTTGGCAACTCATTATTCTTAAAATTACTATTTAACAAAGTTGTAGTAATGGCTTCAGCAAAATCGTCGAAAGTGGGATTGGTATCAGAACCAGGTAAGTAAGCACCTTTTAATGTGTTTTTAGAAGCAAAACCACCACCCAAATCAATATATTTAATAGTGTGGTTGTATTTTTGCTCAATACCTATTGCTAAATCGGCTAACTTGCCTGCCGCTACAGCATAAGCACTGGCTGCAAGCATATAAGTACCAATATGACAATGCAAACCAACTAATTCCAATTTAGTTGAACG
>CAYTJB010000257.1:2097-4263 GCA_964437995.1 uncultured Bacteroides sp.
CGCAAAATTTTATTTAAGGCATCCCAAGCTTGTCCGTTTTCGTAGTTAAACCCAAATCTATCCCACATTGGGTAAATGCCTGTATCCATATTTACACGAATAGCTACTTTAGGGCGTTTATCAGTAGTTTCGGTAATTTCAAGTATGGTATATAACTCATCTAAGTGGTCGATATGAATCAAGGATTCGTTTTCAATTGCTTTTCGCAAATCAGCTTCGCTTTTATCGGGACCGTTGAAGATAATTTTTTTACCGTCCACGCCATTGCGTATTGCTTTTTCGTATTCAAAACCCGAAACTACCTCAGCCCAAGAACCTTCCTGATGAAAAACATTGCAAACGGCAT
Organism: uncultured Bacteroides sp.; assembly: GCA_964437995.1. Taxonomy (GTDB): domain Bacteria; phylum Bacteroidota; class Bacteroidia; order Bacteroidales; family JACABE01; genus JACABE01. The sequence continues at coordinate 2,444 of CAYTJB010000257.1, forward strand.
TCAAATAGTTAGTTTTGTAGCTCCACGCAAACTGAACCTTTGGGTAACGGGTAGTAAAAGCTTTTTTGGCTTTTCTAATTGTTGTACGTATTGTTTCTTCCGAAATAACGTACAAAGGCGAGCCGTATTCTTTCACTAAATCTTTTACAGCAACACCATCAATATGGGTCATAGGTTCGTATTCTGTTCTTAAGCCAAATTTATTGGGCATTCCGGTTTCTAATTTTTTAATTACCGGTCTTTCGTATCTTAATTTTTCCATTTTGTATTTTTAATTTAATTTTTTATAATCATTATAATTCACCAACTGTAGAAATTTGTTGAAATTCTTCAATATCTACAATCATATCCCAAGCGTAACGAATAAACATTTTTCCTACGGCATATTTAGTGTATGGTTCTACTTTTTCGCCCATTGCAAGATTTACCAATGCTTCTGGGATATTTTGCCCAACACCTACTGCCAAATAAATCCATGCAGGAATTCGTGGATTTATTTCCAATAAGTAAAACTCGTTGTCTTGTCCTTTCATTAATTCCAACTCAAAGCCACCACGCCATTTAGTTTGGCTTATAAATTTATGGGTTAAATCTATCATATTTTTATCTTCAATAGAAATACCGCCCCAAGCTTTGCCTTTGTCGGTAATATATTGCTTACGCATAGGAACGGCAGCTATGGTATTGCCATTGCCATCGCCCAAGCCTGTAATATTGTATTCGGTTCCATGAACAAATTGTTGCACCACAATTGGCAAACCCCATTTAGCACTAATTTTATTAAAATAACTCTTAGCTTGCTCTACATTGTAGGCAATACTGGCATCGTAATATTTCCCTTTAATTACCATGGGAAATTCAAACTCAGTTGTTAAATTATAAATTTCGTGAGTGCTAAAAATAGATTTGCTATAAGGTACTTTGATGTCGTATTTTTTACCAAATTCAGGCAAATTTACTTTGTGGCGTTCTTCAAACTGTTGTATGGTAGGCAAAAACATGTGAATTCCCATCGCCTTAAATGTATCTTCCAATTTCATAAACGAATACAATTCGGCATCAAAATTGGGAATGATAACATCTATTTTTTCAATGTTTTGAATATATTCCATGCGAGCCAATAAACTATCAGTTCCTGCTGTTGGATATGGAATAGAATAGGTTTTATCAACAATATTGTGCATATAAATACCCGGTTCGAGCGATTCGTAAGCCAAGCCAATAATTCTCACATCGAAACTTTCAGCCTCACGCAAACCTCTAATAACCGCTACGCCAGGTCCAGGGCTATCAATGGCATTTAAACCACTAACAGCTATTGTATATTTACGCTTGTTCATTGGTATCAATTAAATTGTGATGTTTTAATATAGTAACAAAATCAAAATAATCTTTTTCAAACGTAGCTTCATCAATGGTATATTTTGCAAGCATCGTTTTCATAATTTCTTCAAAAGATTTATCTTCTTTCATCATATCAAAAATTTCAACGCCAATCGGGTTAACAGAAAAAGATTCTCCGTTTAATGGGTTAAACACAAAACCTGTGTCGCTAATTGCTATGTTCTTATTAATTTTCATTCCTTAATAGTTTTAATTATGAAGTTGCAATATTAATACAAGCTATTAACTCAGCTGTTATAAAATTTTAAGAAAATGTTATAAGATTTGAAAGTTTTGTATGGGGCTTAGTGATAGCCTCACTTGGAGTGAGGCTATCACTAAAAAAACTGCAAGTCATCTGATGATTATCGGTTTGTTTCGTAAAACCGCTATATTCTCAAACCTGTCAGATTTTAAAAATCTGACAGGTTTAAAGC
>CAYTJB010000258.1:0-3897 GCA_964437995.1 uncultured Bacteroides sp.
GAAAGCCCTTTGAATTCATAAAGCTTATTCATAGCCCCTAATTCAGGCGATTTTGCCAACGCCAATGTATATAAACGATAGGCTTGCACAAGGTCGTCGTTATAATAGGTTGCATTTACCGACCAAGAAACTGCCTTTTGTTTTTGGTATTTTTTCCATGAAGCAATAAAGCCCAATGGTAATTGGTAACCTTTTAGTTCGGCTTCGAGCATAAAATGTCCGGCATAATTGCTTCCCCAATCATCGGCATACTGAGCGCCTTGCCAATAGCCTAATCCACCATTTGTAAGTTGAAATGATTTTAAGCGTTGAATAGCTGCTTTTATATTTTGCTCAATTTTTGATTTCTGTATTGCAGTTAAATCAACCAAATCAGCCAAGTATAATTGAGGAAATACAGATGATGTAGTCTGTTCAATACAACCATGTGGGTATTCAATCAGATAACCCAAGCGTTTTTCGAGATTTAAAGGAGGAATAGACGAAATTTCCATCACACCTTTATTAGTGCCTTGCATACCAATAAGTTGATAATTTGCATTCCATGTTTTACCGGGTTGAACAATACTTTCAACAACATCAGTAACTTTAGGATTTGGATTGCGAACATCAATTTCAATATCGTGAACAGCTTTTTGATTGCCACTTGTAGCTATAATTTTAATTTTGCCAACGCCAACCATTTCTTTTACTTTCAATTCAAAATTAAGCATTTCATCACTTGGGTTTTTGAAAGTCAAACTACGAGTATTGCCTCCATTAATTGTAAACATATTATCTACAACAATCTGCACTTTAACATCACGAACAGATTTTTCCATCGCAAAAACGCTTACCGGAAGTTTTACGGTTTCGCCAGGACCTACTACTCTCGGCATTGTACCCAAAACCATTAATGGTTTACGAACAGCTACTGCTTTTTCGGCACAACCATATTTGCCATTGTCGCCTGCAACCACCATTACACGAACAGAACCAATGTATTGCGGCATTTTAAAAGTGTGGGTTTTCGATTGTCCTTTGCCCAATTCAAAAGGTCCCAAGAATTTTACCATCGGAATAAACCGGTTGGCTTTCAAACTTCCTTTGTCCATTCCTTCGCCATCGCCGCCAATACTTAAAATGCGTTGCAATTCTCCTGTGTATGCACCCATTACCATATCGAACAAATCCCATGTTTTAATACCTAAAGCTTCGTGAGCATAAAATGCCAACCATGGATTGGGCGTTTTAAAGCGAGTTAAATCGAGCAAACCTTCATCAACAACGGCAAGAGTATATGTCATGGCTTTACCTTTTTGTTCTTTTACAGTAATGGAAGCATTTTGCTCAGGTAATAACACATCTTTCGTAACAATTATAGGATTAAGATGTGTATTAGGGTCTTCCACCAGAATAGGAATAACGCCATACAAACGTATGGGTAAATCGTTTACAGTTTGTGCATGTGGCTGAATTAACGTAACATAAGCATAACAATTGGGTGCCATATCTTCGGTAACATCAAAAACAAATTCTGTGTTCCCTTGCTTAGTAGGTATCCAGAATGATTTCAGCACTTTTGAACCAGTTTCTAACGTCAGTAAAGCCCTGCCATCAGCAGAAGTTGGAATAGTAATTTTTACCTTTTCGCCTACATTGTATTTTTCTTTGTCGGCAGTAAAAGTGAGCATAGTAGCAGCTTGTTTTTCGCCACCGGGAGCACGCGAATAACCATACCAATCTACATAAACTACTTTCCCGCAACTATGCCCCGATTTTTGATCGGTAACTTTAATTAAATAACGTCCCCAATTATCGTGGTCAACAGTTAATTTATAAATTCCTTTGCCTCCAATTGTTGTAACTGTAAAAGAATCTTTCAATTGGCTGTATGAAGTTGAGATAAAATCGGCTTGCGAGCCCGATTCTGAATTATCCCACCACCAACGCCACTCAAGTTTATATAATTCAACTTTTAACTTGTTGGAAGGAACAATTGCACCATTGTAATCTAAATTCAACAAATTAATGGAATAAGTTTTGTCAGTATAAAGCATGCGGTCGTTATTTGCATTTTGAGGGACACTCACACCAGCATAGGTTTCGTAAGGATAATAAGGAAGCGAAAATCTGTCAATGCTAAAATCGCCACCAGTTTCAAATACTGTAGTTTCAAAATTGGCTTTCAGCATGCCCGGTGCAGCAGTTGTGATGTTAATATCAGGCTTTACTAATGCTTTCCCATTTTCATCTAAATTTCCGCTAAAAACAGTGATGTTTTCAGAAGAAAAACCTGAAGTTGGGTTATCAAAAATATAGTTTGGATATTTTTTAAACGTGGTAGTTGAACGTGTAAGCGTGAGGTTTACTGTTGCTTTCAGGCTTCTTGCTGTTGCTCCCGTGAGCCATCGGGCTTCGAGATTTCCTTTGCTTTGGTCGTTTTTAGCCAAATATTCTTTTCCAAATCCAAAATTAATTTTCAAACGATTTGGTTTTACTGTTTCAATCTTTATGCTTTTCTGAAACTCAACACCACCAACTTTTACTTTTGCTTGCCAATTTCCTGTAGCAGCATTGCGTTCTGTGGCAGTTCTGAAATCGTAAAATCCATTTACGGAAGTAGTTTTTATCATTCGCTTTACAATCTGTCCGTTAGGATTTATTAAATCAAAAGTTACAGGATGATTTCCGGGCAATACTTTCTCTTTATCTTCCAAAACAAAAGTAAGATACAACGAATCACCCGGTCGCCAAACGCCACGTTCGCCATAAATAAATCCTTTCAAGCCTTTTTGCACGGTTTCGCCACTTACATCAAACATACTTAGCGATAAAGACGAACCTTCTACCATTTTTAAATATGCTCGTTGTTCATCTTTTTTTGCTATCAATACAAAGGGTCTTCTTTTAAGCTTAATTTCAGCCATACCATCGCTGTTGGTATTAACGGTGCCTAATAATTGCTGTTGATAATCATAAAATTCAACACTTACATTTGAAATAGGCTTGGTAGTTACAAGATTGGTAACATACACATTAAAATTACCCGAATTTCCTGCTTTTGCAATAATTCCTAAATCAGAAGCTAACACATTGCGAGTAATGGATTTATTGTTGTAATAAGATTTGTTACAAGGATTGTCTCGCTCGTTCCAATCATAATCGTAATAGCCATCTTCGTCGTAATAATCATCATAATAGGAATTCTCATAATACCAACCATCTTCACGCTCGTTGTCATCATTCCAAGTAATAAGGTCAATTTCTTCGCTTGCATCTGTTGCTCCTTCACATGGATAAGAAGAATAATCTTTTTTAAAACTCAAACGTACAGAGTAAATAGCACCCTGTTCTGTTTTTATAAGCTGCGAAAGGTCTATTGAAAAGCGATTCCATTTTCCATAATCTATTACATTAGTTAATGGAATTGTTTTTTTAAGAACCGTTTTGCCAACTCTTGTCAATTCATTTTGTCCGCCCAAATCATTCACTTGCAAAAACTGTATGATATTATTTTCATAGATTTTACATACCTTAATATCAACAGCTTTCAGATTTACAGCTTCAAATGGAAGCATTAGCCCATTGGATGAAGGCATAATAATACCATTTCCAATAAAACGAACATTGGGTTTGGTATCTTCAAATGTAATGTCTTTATTTACGGTAAGTTTCAATTCCTCACCATTGATATTTTTTATCGAAGGTTCAATGGTTAAGGTAGCATCTCCTGTTTTTTTAACAGGAGGATAAATCCGCAACTCATTGTCTTCTATTGCATAGCGCAAATCCATTGATTTTGCAATTTTTATCAAGCCTTCCAAATTTTGGGTTTCGAGTAACGGGTCGGAAAATTGTGCCACTAAATATTGTTCCGGGTATTGAACCAATTTTACGTTTGTTAAAATAAAATTT
>CAYTJB010000258.1:3907-4253 GCA_964437995.1 uncultured Bacteroides sp.
GCATCAATAGGCTTACCATTATATGTAAGCGTTACATAGCTTTTTGTTTTCCCGCGTACTACCGAATCAACCTGAAAATAATGCAGTTTCTTCTGTGCATCGTGTGTCCAAGTAATAGACAATTGCTTATCGTCTTGCATAGCAGTTAATACCTTTTCAATTTGCTTCTCATCAGCAATATCAGCAGTATGTATGGTTCCGTATAATTTCTCTAACGAAAGGTTTGATTTATCGTAGGCTTTATGATTTTCTATTGTAACTTCATAGTCTTGTTGCATGGTTTGAAACTGAAACTCCATTGTTTTTAATGAATCAGGGACTTTTATCAGTTTTGATAAATAGAATT
>CAYTJB010000259.1:0-4248 GCA_964437995.1 uncultured Bacteroides sp.
AAAACATCCCATTTGAGTATGTTTTATGCAGTTTTTCTAATTATTTGTGTACATATAACTTTTACAAAAATACATATTTTTTAAAAGGACGTTACTACTTAACAAAGAATTATGTACTTCTTACATCGAAAATCAAAACGTTTTATTCGTTATTAATGGCTTTGACCAAATGCCTATGCTTAATATAAAGCCAAGTGTAACGAAAAGTAATAGCATGGAGAATCTTAGCCCAATCAACTCAGCCATTCCGCCAATTGCCAACGGAACTACAGCACCGCCCAATATGGCTGTACACAATATGCCCGAAAGTGTTCCATGATGTTCAGCTACGGAATTCAATGCCAATGAAAAAATAACGCCCCACATTACCGATAAAAAGAAGCCACTGGCAGGGAATGCATAGATGGAAACTTCGGCTGTGCCAAATAAGGCTATTGTCAGGGCAATAATTGCTCCGATAGCAAAAACAATCAATACTTTTCGGCTATCAATAAGCTTTAATAATAACAAACCCAACAAACAGCCCAGCGTAAGCAGTCCCCAGAAATAGGAAATCACATCAGCACCTGTAGTGGCAGGATCAATGCCATGATAAGTTTGTAAGAATTTAGAAGCCCAATTAGCAATACCTTGTTCGGTGCCTACATAAGCAAATATCCCAATGAAAAACAATATTACAGTTCTGTTCTTTAACAAATTGCGAAAAGCTTTTCCTGTCTCTATTTTTTCATCGGCGGTAAGTTCCACTTTAGGAAAACGGATGAAGGCAATGATAACAATTACAACTACTACCATGCCAGCAAAAACCCAATACAATGAAGCCCATTCAAGTTGTTGGGGTACGATGGGGTTTAGTATTTTTAAAATAAAAGATGTTTTTTGGGTATGCAGATTGTTTACTAAATAGCTGTACAACTGCGGACTGAGAAACGATGCCAGCCCGAATACAAATTGTGCCAGCACAGAGTAAAATGCAAAATGTTCTTCTCCGCCCGACTGTCGTAATAAAGGATTGATAGCTACCTGTAACATAGCCATCCCGATTCCTATCAAAAAAAGTGAAGGCAATGCAACTGCAAATACAGGAAACATGGCAAAAAGCAATGCACCAATTAAAGCCAGCAAAAAAGCAAAAAGTATTACTTTTTTTTCAGCATATTTTTCTACTAATAATCCTGCTGGTACTGACATAATGCCGTAAGCCACAAAAAAAGAGAAAGATAAAAATCCAGCCATGCCCAATCCAAGCCTGAAACTTTTGATAATATCAGGTACAATGGGTCCAAGTATATTAGTTAGAAATGATATTACAAAAAATATAAACAGGATAAGGCTGATCATCAATGTGCTTCTCTTTTTCATATTTGCAATCATATTTTATAGTTTGTTATATTTAATCATTGTCAATTTTTTACAAATATATGATTTAAAACAACAATGCCTATCAAAAATCTAAAAATAACATTCCCTAAAAATCAAGCAAAGTAGATGTATTCTTATATTTAACAGGGAAAATATCATCTAAATAAATTCAAACAAAATCTAAGTTCAAATTATTTTGTAAAAAGTTTTTTATTAATAAAAAACTTTTTTTTAATTTTGTATTTCTTTTGTAAAACAATATTTTAATTATCTGATTTTTATTATATTAAGAAAATAAATCTAATTTTTATCTAACGAGCATGTTCGTTAAACAAAATTAAAGATGAATACTTACATGCGAGTTTCATCCAATATATTTAAAAAATTTACACATGAAAAAAACGTACATTTTAATAGCATTTTTTGCAATGCTATGTTTCAGTTCTTTTGCAACTGATTGGACAAAAGTAACAACTCAGCTTACAAGCGAGAAAGATTACACTTTTTTAAAAATTGATGAATCAATATGTTATGCTTTTGTGCTTACCGGGAATTCCCCAAATTTTATTCCAAAGGTTTTAAAAACAACCAATGGAGGAACAACTTGGGACTCTGTTGCTACAACAGGTCTTGTATTAGGAAGTAGTTTATATAAAGCTGTTGCAAAAGGAACTACACTCTACATTGTAGGAGGCGAAGGCTTGTATAAATCTACAAATAATGCATCAACATGGACTTTGGTAAGCAATCCTGATATAACAGGTATTTATAAACCAAATGATATATTGGTTGACGGTAGCACTATTTATGTTTCAACTCCTGCACATGGTTTGTATTCAACTACTGACGACTTTGCTAATTTAGGTTCTGTTGGTTATAATCTTGCTTCGGCTGGTACAAATTGTGTAGCAAAAGCAAACGGCAGGCTATATACATCAACAACAGGAAATGCTTGGTATTTGAATGGAACTACTTGGGTTGCTTGCACAGGTTTGAGTACAAGTGGAAAATACATTCAAAGAATTGCTTATGCAAACTCACTTTATTATCTTTCTGACAACAATAGCGGATTATATAGCTCTACTGATGGTATTGCTTGGACACTAATAACCAATACTGGCAATCCCTATTTATACGATTTTGCTATTGCAAATAATTATTTATTAGCAACACAAAGTGATTATAAATTTATTTACACCAACAACACAACCATTAATAACTCAAGCACTGGATTACCAATGCTTTTGGCTGGTATGGGTCTTGTTGTTTTGGGAAACAATGCATTTATAGGTGGTTATTCACCAAGCCCAAATGAATCTGGAATTTATACAAGACCTTTAAGTAGTATTGTTCCGACAGGTATTCAAGAAAACACAAAAGATTTAACAATCTCTATTTTCCCAAATCCTGTTGCTAATACATTGAATATAAAACAAGATAAGGAAATTCAAAAATTGAGTATTATCAATGCTTGTGGAAAAACAATCATTAATAAGAATGTTTATTCATCAGAAGTACAATTAAATATCGGAGATTTATCAACTGGTGTATATTTTATTCAGCTTCAATCTGATAATAGCGTTTCAACACATAAGTTTGTTAAACAATAATACTTGAATAAGATAAACACTTTGTAAGGTTAAATAAAAATGCCGTTGATTAAAAAAATCAACGGCATTTTTATTATTTAACTACTAATCAATATACAATACTAATCCCTTTAAATACTCACTTTCGGGATGGTAAACATTAATTGGATGGTCGGCTCCTTGCGATAACTGATGAAGAATTTTTACATCTCTTTTGGCTTGGGTTGCGGCAGTAAATACCATTGTCCTAAAATCTTCGTTTGAAATAGCTTGCGAACAAGAGAACGTAAAAAGTATGCCGCCTTTTTTAATTTTATGAATTACTTTGTTATTGATTTTCCTATCACCTTTCAATCCTTTTTCTCTCAAATGTAAGTGTTTGGCAAATGCAGGAGGGTCAAGCACAATTACATCATAGTCGGTATCCATTTTATCAAGAAAATCGAAAGCATCTGTAGCAAAAGATTTGTGGCAGTGAGTTTCTCCAAAATTGAGTGCAATATTTTTATCGGTTAAATCTATTGCTTTTTGCGAACTATCAACACTGTGAACCATTTTAGCTCCACCTTTTAATGCAGATACTGAAAAGCCACCTGTATAGCCAAATACGTTTAGTACTTTTTTATCACGACAATATTTTTCGAGCAGTTTTCTGTTTTCGCGTTGGTCAATAAAAAAACCTGTTTTTTGCCCTTCTTCAATATCTATAATAAATTGATTATCATATTCTTTTACAATAATTTCCGAAGATTTATTGTTCAATAAATATCCATTTTTGTTTTCTTTGCTTTCGTCCCCTGCAAGTGTACTCTCGCTTTTATTATAAATACTTTTTAATTTATCGCCTAACAATTCGCCAAGTGTTTTAACAAACGTGTCTTTCAGCAAAAACATGCCATACGAATGAAATTGAATTACTGCATTACCATCATAATAATCAATAATTAAGCCGGGCATTAAATCGCCTTCGCCATGAACCAATCTAAAAGCGTTTGTGCTTTCGTTGTCGAACAAAGCCAATGTTTTTCTTAGATTTATGGCTTTCTGAATTTTATTTTTCCAGAAATCTTCGTCAATAATTACTTGTTCAAACGTAAAAATTCTTACTGTAATACTTCCTTCTTCCTGATAATGACCAGTAGCAATGTAATTTTTTTGAGAATCAAATACTTCTACAATTTCTCCATCTGTTAACTCTTTGGTTATCGCCTCAATAGCTCCCGAAAAAACCCACGGATGAAATCGTTGCAACGATCTTTCTTTGCCCTGTTTTAATATAATTTTTGTGTAATTGTTT
>CAYTJB010000260.1:0-4236 GCA_964437995.1 uncultured Bacteroides sp.
TCCCTAATAGGTCGTAAGTGGCTGTAAATCCCCAATTATCAGCAGTTGAACCAGTATAAGTAGAAAATATTAAGGATGGATCAATAATTAGGGTTTGTTTTTTATCGTAATCACCTATTTCAAAACTTAATACATTCTTTTTTAAAACATATTTGCAGCTAATCTCTTTTTCTTCACCATTAATTATTTGGTAGCAATAGGGGCGGAGTTCAATAATTTGATTTATAGAAGTTTCAATTAGTAAATGTCCTTTGCTGAGTTTTATATTATCAATGTATTTGTATTTTAACTGAATATTATCAGGATTTGCATTGGGTTTTATAATAAAATCGTACTTCAAAAAGTCTTGGAAATAAAGCTAAATAATTATTAAAACATTTTTCATAATAAATTTTTATATTCTATAATGTCGTATTTATTTACATTATGTGCCCACTTTTTAGTATCATTTCCGATAAAATAATTGCAATAATCGTAGGCCTTTTCTGAAGGTATAAGCTCTGCATCATTGCAGTTTAAAAATTCAACCTGATAGGAATGATAATGAATGGTATTATCTGAATGATTTTTCTTTTCATAGCCATTATGTGCATGGGAATGCTTTACATCAGCGGCTTTTACAAGATTAAAAGTCAAACATTTTTTTTCGAGAAACAACATTCCACTTTCAACATCAACACCATAAAGTGCTTTGTTATCCCATTGGTTTTTGTTTTCAATAAACTTCAGGTTGTGAGGTTGCAAAGTATCTCTTACAGCAAAACTTACTTGATTACAAGTAATTACGAACATTGAAATTAAAAATAAAACTTTTTTCACTGAACCAATTTTAAGTTGCTACTATATTTTTTAGCAAAGCATAAAATTACATTTTTTTTTATGTAATTCTACATTAATGACAATAAAATAGTAATTTTTGTTGTATTGTTGTTTAAAAATGTTTTTTTGCTTGATGTATAAAAAAGAAATGGTCATTTCTTTTTTTAAGCTGTTGAAAAAGAAATTCAAGTTGAAAAAATTGTATTAATAGAAAAAAAGAAGAATGCGTTGTGATAGCATTCTTCTTTTTCTCTATTAGCAATGGTTGTAAAATTAAACTAATGTATTTGCTTAAAAAACAATAACTTTATTGCTTTATAAATTTACTTACCACACTATTATTATCATTATTAAATTTTACTACATATACACCTTTGGCAAAGCTACTGATGTTGAATTCTGTTTGTAGCTGTTTCATAGGTTGTTGGAGTAGTAGTTGCCCTCGTATATCGTAAATGGAAACTGTTGAGTTTAGCAAGCTTGTTAGTTGTTGAAGTTTTATGGTAAGTTTATTAGTAGCAGGGTTGGGGTATATTTGTATTTTATTGGATAAAATATTTGTATTTATTCCCAAGGGACTTTGAATTACCTGTACAGATATAATAGCATCTGTATTTTTTTGTAAATAAGAAGAGTCGCAATAAGTATTTGTACATCCTGCGAAATCTGTAATAGTAAGACAAATATTATAATAACCTGCCATGCTATATGTATGAGCTGGATGAGCAATTGTATCATGCGTTCCATCGCCCCAACTCCAGTAATAATGTAAAGGAGGAATACCTGATGCATTATTTACAACAACGTAATGATGTGGAATTGTATCTGCTACCATTGCAAAGTGTGCAGAACAATTTGGGGTAAGAGGGTTAACCGTAACATATAAAGAAGATGCTGTACCATCCCCACAAGAATTACTCCCTTTAATAATAATATTTCCTGAAATGGCAGATGTTCCATAATTAACCGTAATACTATTTGTAGTACTTGCTCCCGTTGCACCATTGGGTAATGTCCATATATATGATGTTGCATCTGTAATTGTAGGTACGGTATAAGTTACTGTATTTTGCCCTTGGTAAACAGCCGTTGCTCCTGATATGCTTCCTGCAGCTGATGGTGTTGGATTTACATTAATTGCCAAAGCAGATGCTGCACCATTACCATTGGTGTTTGTTCCATAAACAATAATGCTTCCGGAAATTACCCAATTGCTGTAATTTACGGTAATACTATTGGTAGAACTGCTGCCTGTTACACCTGCAGGTAATGTCCAGATATAAGATGTTGCATTTGCAATTGTTGGAACGGTATAGGTTACCGAATTTTGTCCTTGGCAAACAGTTGTCAAACCCGAGATAACACCTGCATTTGAGGGAAGTATTCCATTCGAATTCCAATTCGAATTTTGGTTAAAAACTGTACGAATCATCATAGCAGGAACGTTTCCTGTTGCCCAAATAAACCAACTATTCTGAGTAGGATCATAATATAGCGATGTTTGTTCCCATTGAGGAATACCTGTATTGTCTGTGGCAATTTTAACAGTATCTGTTTGTCCGAAAACCTGAATACCTACAAAGTATGAAGAATCTTTTTGCATTGTATAGCCACTTGTAAAAGGAAGCGAAATGGATGGCGGGTTGCCGGAATATCTGCCGTTGTGATATAGTAATTTGCTGATTGTGCAACTATAACTCTTACTCCGGTTGCGGAAAAATACTTATATAAAACTGCTTTAATCCTCGATCCTATTTTTGTGCCTTTATTAACAACACAATTAGCACCATAAGCCATTCTGTCTATATTCACTTGATATTTATTAGTTGCTGTATAAGGGTTGCTCAAACCACCTGTTGTACCAGCCCATCTATAACCAGTGTATGTGTTATTATCTCTTGAGTACATACAAGTATCGCATACTACTTTAATATCAAAAGTATCCTGAGCCAAAAGAAAAGGGATAGAGTCACTTGAGATATAAGAAAAAACTTTGTAAGTGCCTATTGTTGTGGGAGGTGTAAAGAAGTAATCATAAATTGACCAATCAACAAGGTTTGCACCTGGTACTAATGTTGTGTCACTACTTGTAGAATCAGCATTAGTAGTTACTTCAACGCCATGAAGTTTTAAATTTGTTTGAGTCTTACCTCCAATGTTTAAAACATTAGCTTCGTAGTACATAGGTAGTCCTAAGCCAGAAGGTATATGGGTATATCCACCATCTATATAGCTACCATACGAATTGCCAGAATGCAAAGTAACTTTGTCTACTTGAATTACATTATTATCAGGTTCAAATACTTGCACATCATCTATAGCCCAACCGTAACCACCACCACACTGAGCACCACTCGTAGTAGAAGCTGGTGCATAAAATCTGAATCTAATCCAAACTTGTGCTTTGTTTGCAGCCCAGTTAGTAATAGTATATTCTTTCCATCCGTAAGCAGATACATTTACAGTTACATTAGGATTTACATCAATAGTATGCCAATTTACATTATCACTACTAATCTCTAATAAAGTAGAATCAGCATTGTATGATTTGTACAGTTGATAAAACTTAATATTTACAGCCATTTTCCCAGTAGTATTAATAGCAACAGCATTGGTTAAAGTAGTATTAGATATACCATAATTTGCATTTATTAAGTTAGTAATACCATCAAAATAAAACACACCTTGCATTGGAGTGGCAGAACCCATATAAGGTCCAACATAATTATTCCAATTAACTGAAAAAGAAGCTGTATCAGCTTTCCATTCCCAAGTATTTGTGATATTGGCATTTTGGTTGGCTATTTTAGCTACAATCCAATCACCTGCAGTAGCCATGTTTGACGACCAAATGGATACAACTTTTGTGTTTGAAACTAGATTCTTGTTAAAATATTGTTCAAGATTTTGTGCTTCATTTGCATCATCAGCATTAACTGATTGAATAGTTGAAGGCTTAACACTTAAGTTTTGCCCAAAACTTAATGTGCTGCTAATTGCAAGTAATACGATAAAAGATAAAAATTTCTTCATTGTTTTTAGTTTTTGGTTAATAATCTTATAAAGATAATATGAGTAAAAAAAAATTGCAGGTATAATCAGTTAATGGTTGAAATAAATCAGTTAACGGTAAATTTTAACAGTTTTTTATATTAGATGCAGTTTTATTTTGAAATGGAATTTTTTGAATATTATTTTTTAAAAATCAAAACAACTTTTTTTATTAAAGTATATTTCTTTGTCCCCTATTTAGTATTAACAACAAAATCTATCATTGTAAACAATGTGTTATGAATCTGATTTGAATCATCGTTATTTTTATAGCTAAGAACGGAAGCAAAAATACAAAAAACTAACAGATAATTGCATACCTGTTAGTTTTTTATTAATTAGTTTTAATTTCCTTATAGATTTAAT
>CAYTJB010000261.1:0-4228 GCA_964437995.1 uncultured Bacteroides sp.
CGAAATTTTTCTGAAATCCAAGCCGAAAATAAAGTTTTGATTATTGGCGATATGCTTGAATTAGGGAAATATAGCAAATCTGAACATTCAAGAATTATTAAAATTATTGAAGAAGAAAAATTTGAAAAAGTATTATTAGTAGGTACTGAATTTTCGGAAGCATGTACTGATCATCATTGGAATTGCTTTAACGATTCAGAAATGGCAAAGCAATGGTTGATAGACAATCCTATTACAAACGCTTATGTCCTTGTAAAAGGTTCACGGGGAATTAAATTAGAAAAAGTATTAGATACTTTATAAAACGATTGAATGACTACAACTTACAAAGTTATCGGTTTAATGTCGGGCACTTCGCTCGATGGATTAGATATTGCATATTGCACTTTTAGAAATAATGAAGGTAAATGGTTTTTTGAAATCGAAAAAGCTTGCTGTATCTCATATTCCGAAGAGTGGATAAAGAAATTATCAACTGTAGAAAAACTTTCAGCTTTTGAATTTGTATCATTACACAATGAATATGGCTATTTTTTAGGTAAAGAAGTTAAAAAGTTTATTACAAAAAATAAAATTCAGGCTGATTTTATTGCTTCGCATGGTCATACTGTATTTCATCAACCTGCAAAAAAAATTACTTATCAAATTGGAAGTGCAGAGTGTATTGCTGTTGCAAGTGGCTTGAATGTAATCAGCGATTTCAGAACAATGGATGTAGCATTAGGCGGACAAGGTGCTCCATTGGTTCCTATCGGCGATAGCCTTTTGTTTGCCGATTACGATTACTGTATTAATTTGGGCGGGTTTGCAAATCTATCTTATCAATATAATAATGAGCGTATTGCTTACGATATTTGTCCGATGAACATAGTTTTAAATTCATTGGCTCAAGAATTAAGTTTCTCTTATGATAACAAAGGAATACTTGCCAAACAAGGCGTTGTTTATCAAAGTTTGTTGGACGAGTTAGAAAATATTGAATATTATCATCGCAAATATCCTAAATCATTAGGGAAAGAGTGGTTAGTTGAAACGTTTTTACCAATTATCTCGAAATATGAACTTTCTGTTTATGATAAATTAAGAACTGTATCCGAACATATTGTTTGTCAAGTATTAAAAGCAACTAAATCTTCAAATAATAATGCCAAACTTCTTTTTACTGGTGGAGGAACTTACAACGATTTTATTATAGGTCAAATAAAAACAAAATCCAAACATTCCATTATAATTCCCCAAAATACTATTATTGATTTTAAAGAAGCCTTGATATTTGCATTTTTGGGCGTATTGAGGATTAGAGAAGAAATTAACTGTCTGAAATCAGTAACCGGAGCTTCAAAAGATAATATTGGAGGAAAGATTTTGCTTGTATACTGAATGAAATCAGGGTTTGCAAAAAAACTTTGCTGCAATTGGCTCGGTATAAATGTTTCTTAACAATTTTGCTTTACAAACCTGTTAAGAAACAGTATAAATAAAATCTATAAGCCATCTAATGACTAATTTAGAAATAAAATATAATGGCAAAATGACTGGTAAAAACATCTGAAATAATTCATTATATCATTTAAATCTTTCCGTCTGCCTTCATTCTATCAATTATATCACAATCACATTCATCAAAGCTCTTATTGTATTGCAACATAGCTTGTTGGCTCATACCCATGCTCGAAAAACCACCATCGTGAAACAAATTTTGCATGGTTACTTTTTTGGTTAAGTCTGAAAACAATGTAATGCAAAAATCGGCACATTCGTCGGCAGTGCCATTGCCAAGCGGTGACATGCGTTCTGTAAAGTCCATCAATCCATCAATTCCTTTTACACCACTTCCAGCAGTAGTAAGGGTAGGTGATTGAGAAATAGTATTTACGCGTACTTTTTTCTCGCGTCCGTAAATATATCCAAAGCTTCGAGCAATGGATTCTAAAGCTGCTTTGGCATCAGCCATATCATTGTATTCAAAAAGCGTACGTTGTGCAGCAATGTATGATAATGCCAACACAGAACCCCATTCATTAATGGCATCCATTTTTTTAGCTACTTGCATTACCTTATGAAACGAAATAGCCGAAATATCCATAGTTTTCTGAAAATATTCATAATCCAAATCATCGTAAGAACGTTTTTTGCGAACATTGGGCGACATACCAATGGAATGTAATACAAAATCAACTTTTCCACCCAATATTTTCATTGATTGCTCAAACAAATTTTCAATATCTTTTACACTTGTAGCATCAGCAGGAATAAGGCTCGCATTGCATTTGGCAGCCAATTCGTCCACTTCGCCTAAGCGTATAGAAACAGGTGTGTTGGTTAATATAAATACAGCTCCTTCTTCGTGAGCACGTTCGGCAACTTTCCAAGCAATGGATTTATTATTTAAAGCTCCGAAAATAATTCCTTTTTTCCCCTTTAGTAAATTATACATATTTGTTAAGTTTTGATTTCTATTTTTTACAACTAAGACACTAAGAACACAAAGTTTCACAAAAAAAATTTAACTATAAGTATTCTAAGTACTTTAAGTACTCATAACTTTATTACTTCATAAGTTCTTTGGCATTTTCCATTGCCGAAACGGTAACGTTTTCGTTACTTAGCATTTTGGCGATTTCTTCAATTTTTTCGTTGTTGTTTAATTGCTTAATGACTGAGCGTGTCGTATTTTCGTCCGATTGTTTTGAAACAAAATAATGAATATCAGCTTTTGCAGCTATTTGAGGCAAATGTGTTATGGCAATTAATTGCATATCAACCGACATTTTTTTCATTATAAGTCCTACTTTACCGGCTATATCACCCGAAACGCCACTGTCAATTTCATCAAAAATAACAGTTGGAAGTATATTTTGTTTTGAAATAATTGATTTTATTGCCAGCATCAAGCGTGATAACTCTCCACCAGAGATAACTTTGGATAATTCTCTTAGTTCGCCACCTTTGTTTGCATTAAATAAAAATACAATTTCGTTACTTCCCGAATTGTAAAAATGTTCTGATTTTGATAAATCAATTTTTAGAATTGCAGCATCCATGCCTAAATTTGAAAGAATTTCTTTTACTTCGCTTTCAATGATAGGGATTGCAGTTTCACGCTTTTGAGATAATTCTTCGGCAAGAGTTTTTACTTTTTCAAACTGTTGGTTCAATTCTTTTTCGAGCAACATAATTTTATTGTCAAAAGAAGCTATCAAAAATAATTCATCCGATATTTTTTGATATTTTTCTAAGAGTTCAGCTACTGTGGATACATCGTGTTTTTTTTCTAAACGGAAAATTAAATCGAGGCGTTGGGTAAGTTGTTCTAATAAAGCAGCATCAAAATGCACTTTTTCTTCGAGGGTTTCGGCTTCGTTGTTAATATCTTTTAGTTCGATAATACAACTTTGCAAACGTTCGCAAATTTCTTTAATTTGAGGATGGAATGTAGCTGATTTCGACAAATTGGCAACTAATTCGTTCAATTGGGCTATAACATTTATTTCGGATTGTGAAAGTGTAGCAATGGTTTTGAAAAGTGAAGTTTTGATTTCTTCGGCATTATTTTGAATTTCAAGTTCTTTTGTAATTTCTTCTTGTTCTTCGACTTTTAGATTGACATTTTCCAATTCATCAAACAAAAATTGCAGATAATCGCGATTGGTATTGGCTTCTTTTTCTTTTGCTTTTAAATCGTGTAATTGGCTATTTAATTGCTGATAAAGCTTAAATTCTTGCAAGTATTGCTTTAATAATTGTTGGTTAGAGGCAATATTATCTACTACTGCCATTTGGAAATCGGAATTGTTAAGTGTAAGTGTATTGTGTTGAGAATGTATGTCAACCAAGCGTTTACCCAATTCTTTGAGTTGAGTAAGATTTACAGGTGTATCGTTGATAAATGCCCTTGATTTACCATTAGATGCTATTTCACGGCGAAGTATGCATGGGTTTTCGTTATCCAATTCGTTGCTAACAAAAAAGTCTTCTAAATTTAAGTTGGTAATATTGAAACGTCCTTCGATAGCACATTTTAAATTTTTGTTGAGCAATACGTTGGTGTCAGCACGTTGACCTAAAATTAATGATAAAGCCCCAATGATTATTGATTTTCCTGCACCTGTTTCGCCTGTAATTACCGAAAAACCTGACGAAAAATCAATTTCTAATTTCTCTATTAAGGCGTAATTTTCAATGTATAAATGTGAAAGCATATTGAAAAATAAAAAGATTCGTATAG
>CAYTJB010000262.1:0-4187 GCA_964437995.1 uncultured Bacteroides sp.
CAAATTGTACATGATATCCGACACAAAGACGCAATTGGACTGATAGGCGAGTATCATCCTTTTTTGAAAAAGTAAGTAAATAGCTTAATAAAAGCTCATTTAATTAAACTGAATTTCCTAAATCAATAAATTATGAATATTTTAGTTACAGGTGGAATAGGATATATTGGTTCTCACACAGTTGTAGAATTAATGAATCGTGGATATACCCCAATTATTATTGATAATTTAAAAAATTCAGATATTGAAGTACTCGACCGTATCGAAAAAATTACAGGCAAACGCCCTATTTTTGAGAAAGTAGAAATGTGTAACTTCGATGAAATGCACAAACTCTTTGCTAAATATTCTACTATTGATGCAGTAATACACTTTGCAGCCCTTTTATCGGTAAGCGAATCTGTAGAAGAGCCTTTGATATACTATCATAATAACTTGATGTCAACCATCAATTTATTGCAGTGTATGGCAGAGTTCAATGTTAATAATATTGTATTTTCTTCATCGTGCACTGTTTATGGAGAACCCGATACACTGCCTGTTGACGAGTTTGCACCCATAAAACCGGCAATGTCGCCTTATGGCAATACCAAGAAAATTTGTGAGGATATATTAACAGATACCGTAAAAGTTTCGGATATTCGTTGTATATTACTACGGTATTTTAACCCTATAGGTGCACACGAAACAGCTTTGATTGGAGAGTTTCAGGATGGTGTGCCTCATCATTTAGTTCCCTACATTACCGAAACGGCTTTTGGAAAACGTGAAAAGCTGAGAATTTTCGGAAATGATTATAATACGCCTGATGGCACTTGCTTACGCGATTATATTCATGTAGTGGACGTTGCCATTGCCCACATTGCCGCTATTGAAAGATTGGCGAAAAATACAGATAAAAACATTGAAGTTTTTAATTTGGGTACAGGTATTGGTTATTCGGTATTGGATATGGTAAAAGCTTTTGAATCTGCAACTGGCATAACTATTAAATATGAAATTGTACCTCGCCGTGCCGGTGATGTAGAAGCAGTGTATGCCGATACACGCCTTGCCAACAAAGAACTTAACTGGAAAGCCGAACGTTCATTAGAAGAAATGATGCGTTCTGCATGGGAATGGGAAAAATCGTTGGGAAATTAATATTTTACAACACTTCCTTTAAAAAAGGAGCTGTATAACCTTTTTTTTGCTTTACAATTTTTTCGGGTGTGCCTTCGGCTATGATGTTTCCACCTTTTTGCCCACCTTCGGGACCAATATCAATAATATAATCAGCTACTTTTATTACATCCAAGTTGTGTTCAATTACCAAAACAGTATTGCCTTTGTCAACTAATTTATTAAGAACCTCAAGCAAAACACGGATATCTTCAAAGTGCAAACCAGTAGTAGGTTCATCGAGGATATATAAGGTTTTTCCTGTGTCTTTCTTAGATAGCTCTGTTGCTAATTTAATGCGTTGTGCTTCGCCACCCGAAAGTGTTGTAGATTGTTGTCCTAAGGTAATATAACCAAGACCTACATCTTTCAGTGTTTTAATTTTGATGAGAATAGAAGGAATATTTTCAAAAAATTCAACGGCTTGGTCAATATCCATGTTCAATACATCGTTGATTGATTTTCCTTTGAAACGGATTTCAAGTGTTTCGCGATTGTATCGTTTGCCGCCACAAGTTTCGCAAGGAACATATACATCGGGCAAGAAATTCATTTCGATGGTACGTAAACCAGCACCACCGCATGTTTCACATCTTCCGCCTTTTACATTAAAGGAGAATCTTCCGGGTAAATAACCTCTAATTTTGGAATCGGGCAAAGACGCATAAAGCTTACGAATTTCGTCAAAAACACCCACATAAGTGGCAGGATTGGAACGTGGTGTTCTTCCGATAGCTGATTGGTCTATTTCTATTACTTTATCAATATGCTTTATACCTTCAAATGCTTTGTATGGCAAAGGATGTTTGTCGGAACGGTAGAAATGTTTGCTTAAAATAGGATGTAAGGTTTCGTTAATTAGGCTTGATTTGCCACTCCCCGAAACACCTGTTACACATATAAATATTCCCAATGGTAATTTAAAGGTAACATTCTTCAAATTATTACCTGTAGCACCTTTTAATAAAAGAAAATCTCCATTTGGCTGTCGGCGTTGAGCTGGAACTGTAATTTCTTTTACACCACGCAAATAATCGCAAGTAATGGTATTGCAGTGCATCATTTCTTGCGGACTGCCTTCTGCTACTATTTTTCCACCATGAATACCTGCTCCAGGACCAATATCTATTACATGATCGGCAGAAAGTATCATTTCCTTATCGTGTTCTACTACAATTACCGAATTTCCTATATCTCGCAAATTTTTTAATGCTTTAATCAGTCTCAAATTATCTCTTTGATGCAATCCTATGCTGGGTTCATCCAAAATATAAAGCACTCCAACCAATTTAGAACCAATTTGTGTTGCCAATCGGATACGTTGCGATTCGCCACCCGACAAACTCTTTGACGGACGGTTTAATGTGAGATAATCAATGCCAACGTCCAACAGAAAGTGAATGCGGGTCTGTATTTCACGCACTATTTCGTAGGCTATCTTTTGCTTTCTTTCGTCTAACAAATCATTGATGTGATCAAACCATTCGTTGAGCAATATCATATCCATGTTTGAGAGTTCCGAAATGTTTTTATCGCCAATTCTGAAATGCAATGATTCTTTTTTCAATCGGCTTCCATTACAATCAGGACAAGGGATTTTATTCATAAAATTGCTCGCCCATTTTTTAATGCCTTGTGGAGCATTATCAGTATTTTGGTTGGAAATAAAATTGATAACGCCTTCAAATGTAATGGCGTAAGAAGTGGTTATGCCTAAATAATCGTTTTTAACTTTCAATACCTCATCGGATCCATACAAAATACTATTCATGGCATCTTCAGGAATATCTTCTATGGGAGTATCTAAGCTAAACTTATGTTTTTCGGCAATAGCTTCTAATTGTTTAAATATCCAGCTTGTTTTGTGTGCACCTATTGGTATAATTCCTCCTTGATTGATAGATTTTTTCTTATCAGGAATTATTTTATTAAAATCCATTTCAGCAATTTCGCCTAAGCCGTTGCAGTGCTGACAAGCACCATAAGGAGAATTGAATGAAAACGAATTAGGTTCGGGCTCACTATAAGCAATTCCGGTAACAGGACACATTAACAAACGACTGTAATGGCGTACTTCGCTACTTTCGTTTTCCATAACCATCAGCATTCCTTTGCCATGACGCAATGCAATTTGAACAGCTTTTGTTATACGTTCGATGGCATCTTCATTCACTTTAATTTTGTCAATTACTACTTCAATATCGTGAATTTTGTAACGGTCTAATTGCATTCCAAAGCTGATTTCTTTGATTTCTCCATCAATGCGAACTTTCAGGAAGCCTTGCTTGCGAATTTGTTCAAACAAATCACGATAATGTCCTTTACGTCCTTTTACCAATGGGGCTAAGATGATGATGCCTTTATTGGGATAGCGTTCTTTGATGGCATCTATAATTTGAACTTCTGTGTAGCGAACCATTTTTTCGCCACTAAGGTAAGAATACGCATCAGCTACACGAGCATAGAGCAATCGAAGGAAATCGTAGATTTCAGTAATAGTACCAACGGTAGAACGAGGGTTTTTTCCAGTGGTTTTTTGCTCAATAGAGATAACGGGACTTAAACCAGTGATTTCATCTACATCAGGTCGTTCGAGATTGCCAATAAATTGGCGGGCATAAGCCGAAAAGGTTTCCATATAGCGCCTTTGCCCTTCGGCATATATGGTATCAAATGCCAACGAAGACTTGCCGCTTCCGCTCAAACCGGTAATTACTACCAATTTATCGCGTGGAATACGAACATCTATATTTTTTAAATTATGTGACCTTGCACCGTAAATTTCAAGGTTTTTAGCTTCATTATTGGGCATTAAATCAGTTTTTCAAAAACGGCTGCAAAGGTAGTAATTATTTAGTGATTTGTAGATTTGATGAATTAAGAATTATTCATATCTCAGTGATTCGATAGGATCAAGATTGGCTGCTTTTACAGCAGGATAAATGCCAGATACCAATCCAACAAAAAGACATAAAACAATTCCACCAATTATCCATATCCATGGAATTATAAAATTGCTTCCGATA
>CAYTJB010000263.1:0-4185 GCA_964437995.1 uncultured Bacteroides sp.
TTTTTAACTTTAAAATATCATTCTGAATGATTTGCTAAATAATTTCGGCATTTATTCTAATTTATTTGTATGTTTTGTCTTTATTTACTCAATTTTTAACCCTTGATTTGCATAATAAATTAAAAAAGTAAAAAAACATCAATGAATTCTCCTATCTTCATAAATAAAAAAAATTCTTCTTCAACCTTTAATTATTTCTAAAAAACATTTACGTTTGCAATAAAAACAAATATTATGACAAACAACGGGCGTTTAAAAAGCAAATCGGATTATATTTTTTCCATTTCTTTAATTGGATTATTGTTCTTTCTTTTTGGTTTTGTAACTTGGCTCAACGGAGCTTTGATACCTTTCTTAAAAACAGCTTGCGAACTTACAGATGTGATGGCATATTTAGTAACCTTTGCTTTTTATATCTCGTATTTTGTAATGGCAATTCCTTCGTCAATCATTTTAAAACGCATTGGCTTTCGTAATGGAATGACTGTAGGTTTGGCTGTAATGTCGTTAGGAGCATTGTTGTTTATTCCTGCTGCATTGGCACGTTCTTACTTTTTGTTTTTAACAGGTCTATTTGTATTAGGTACAGGTTTGGCTTTGTTGCAAACAGCCGTAAATCCTTATGTAACTATATTGGGACCTATCGAAAGTGCTGCTAAACGCATTAGCATCATGGGTATATGTAATAAAGTAGCTGGCGTATTAGCTCCCATATTGTTGGCTTCTATATTATTAAAAGATGCAGAAACTATTAAAACGCAACTTGCCGATTTAACCGATTTAACGCAACGTGCTACATTGCTTGATGAGCTGGCTCAACGAATGATTCTACCTTATTTGTTGATGACTGCTTTTTTGGCTGCACTGGCAATTATGATTCGTTTTGCACATCTTCCTGAGATAAATCCTGAAGAAGATGAAGTAAAAGATGTTACAAACCATACTCATAAAAGTATTTTTGATTATCCGCATTTGTTATTAGGCGTTGTTGCTCTGTTTTTCTATGTAGGTGTTGAGGTAATAGCTGGTGATACCATTATTCGCTATGGTGAATCTTTGGGAGTAGTAATGGAATCAGCTAAATACTTTACTTCATTGATGCTGGTTTTTATGGTAGTTGGCTATTTTATTGGTGTGGCTTTAATTCCTAAAGTAGTTTCTCAAAAAACAGCTTTAATGTTAAGTGCTGTAACAGGTATTATCTTTACATTGGCAGCTATAATGGTGCCTTCAAATCTTGCATTTGCAGTTCCTTTTGTCGATTTAGCTACCTTTAAATCGGTAACATTATTTATTCCTTACACTGTATTATTTGTAGCACTATTAGGCATTGCTAATGCCTTGGTTTGGCCCGCTATTTGGCCGCTTGCCTTAAATGGCGTGGGAAAGTACACTAAATTAGGCTCTGCATTGCTGATAATGGCTATTGCAGGCGGTGCATTGCTTCCATTGGTTTATGCATGGTTAACTCACGTATTTAATAGTACCCAACAAGCTTACTGGATTGCGATTCCTTGCTATTTAGTAATACTTTATTACGCAATTTGGGGACATAAAATTAAAATAAAATAGACTTACACACACTATTTTGACAGTATATTTCGTTTAATAAAATTATAAAAAATTAACACATAATGAAGAAAAAGAAATGGATTATAATTGCTGCTGCCATTGCATTAATATTGGTAATATGGTTTTTTGCAGGAACTGGCGACAAAGCAAACAGCATTGTAATAATTCCCGTTAAGAAAGGTAATTTTGACGTAAAAGTTACTACCACTGGCGAATTGGACGCCAAAAGCTCTCAGGAAATCTATGGGCCTGATGGTTTACGTACCATTGGAATATGGCAGGTAAAAATTAGCGAAATGATACCTGAAGGAACTGTGGTTGATTCTGGACAATTTGTAGCAACACTCGACAAAACCGAAATCAGCAATAAGCTAAAAGATGTTCAAACCGAATTGGAGAAGCTTGAATCGCAACTTACCCGCACAAGATTAGATACAACGTTGGAATTGAGAGGTTCTCGCGATGAGCTTATCAATTTGAAATTTGCAATGGAAGAACGTCAAATTACACTCGACCAGTCTAAGTACGAACCACCTGCCAGCATTCGCCAAGCCGAAATTGATTTGCAAAAATCGCAGCGTAACTACGAACAAGCGGTGCAAAATTACAAACTAAAATATAGCAAAGCCAAAGCTACCATAGGTGAAATAACAGCTTCTTACGATCAATCCAAGCGTAAATATGAAACTCTGATGAGTGTATTAGATGAATTTACCGTGAAAGCTCCTAAAGCCGGAATGCTTATCTATAAAAGAGATTGGGATGGTAAGAAATTAGGTGTTGGCGGTACTATTAATGCGTGGAGTAATGTAGTAGCAACGTTGCCCAATTTATCTAAAATGATTTCGAAAACGTATATCAATGAAATAGATATAAGCAAAGTTAAAATAGGACAAAAGGTTGAAATAGGTATAGACGCTTTTCCTGAAAAGAAATTTACAGGCGAAGTTTCTGAAGTTGCCAATATTGGCGAACAAATGCGTGGAACCAATGCAAAAGTATTTGAAGTTAAAATATTGGTTCATGAATTCGATTCTATTTTGCGTCCTGCTATGACAACCAAAAACACTATTATTACTGCTGTAGTTCCCAACGTAATTTATGTTCCCATCGAAAGCGTTCACACCAATGATAGCATTACTTATGTTTTTAAAGCCGATGGTTCACGAATTGTAAAACAACAAGTAAAAGCTGGCGTTAGCAACGAAAACGAAATTATTATTACCAAAGGACTTACCGATAAAGACAAAGTTTATCTTTTACCACCCGAAAATGCCGATAAACTTAAACTTGTAAAACTATCATGAATTATCGCAACATCTTTATAAGAAAGGAAACCAATAGGTTCTCTTACATTCTTAATATTGCTTTTGAAGCTGTATTGGCAAATAAATTTCGCTCAATGCTTACTGCTTTGGGTATAATTTTTGGTGTAGCAGCCGTAATTGCCATGATGGCTATTGGCAATGGTGCTCAACAAGAAATTTTAGAGCAAATCAAATTAGTAGGTGTAAATAACATTATTATTGCACCAAAAGCAGATAAAAAAGGAGAAGATAAACAAACCTCAGAATCATCAGATAACCAAAGTAGTACTGAAAAAACCAAAGATAAATACTCTCCCGGATTGACCTTGAAAGATGCGGAAAGTATCCGAACAATGATACCTACGGTTAAATTAGTGAGTCCTGAAGTAATTTACGAAACTACTATTATAAAAGACGGCATAAGTAGTACAGCAAAGCTTTCGGGTGTTACACCTGACTATTTTACTGTTTTTAATTTGGAAATTGCACAAGGTCAAATGTTTAACGAAGAACAGTTGAAAGAAGGTAAGCAAGTGTGCATCATTGGACAAGTAGTTAAATCTAAGTTGTTTCCAAAAGAAGATCCTATTGGGAAATTTGTTAAGTGCGACAATGTTTGGTTGAAAGTTATAGGTGTAATTCAAGCTAAAAATGTAAGCCAATCAGCTTCCGAAAACTTGGGAATTAGCGAATACAATAAGTTTATTTATGCTCCCTTACAAACCTTGTTGTTGAGGTATAAAGATAGATCGCTTATTACCGCAGCTTCATTAAATTCGGGAGGAGGAGATGAAGGTGGATCTTCAAATACTACTGATGAAGAAAACCATAATCAAATAGATAAAATTGTGATTCAGGTTGATGATTCAAAAAACATTAAAGCTACCACCGAAATATTAACACAAATGATGAAACGCCGACATGCTGGTGTGGAAGACTATGAAATTAAAGTACCCGAATTATTGCTCAAACAAGAACAAAAAACCAAAGATATTTTCAATATTGTATTGGGTGCAATAGCCAGTATTTCATTGATAGTAGGTGGGATTGGCATTATGAACATTATGTTGGCTTCGGTAATGGAGCGTATCAAAGAAATTGGCGTTCGTTTAGCATTAGGAGCAACTAAAAGAGACGTAATTACACAGTTTTTATCGGAAGCTACCATGATTAGTTTGAGTGGAGGCATTGCGGGAATTATGTTGGGCATTGCATTGGCAAAAATTATTACCAAAGTAGCCGGAATATTAACCATTATTTCGCCTTTATCAATTGTGGTATCTTTCTTTGTATCAGCTTCTGTAGG
>CAYTJB010000264.1:0-2019 GCA_964437995.1 uncultured Bacteroides sp.
TTCCTGCATAAAGGTCAGCCCCCTGTGCAACCAATGAATAAACCTGCATTGTTGGAAAAGCTCCATTACGTTGCACCCACGTAACTCCATCATCCTGTGAAAAATAAATACCACCATTTGATGCTCCAGCAAAAATATTAGTCCCTATTGTTGTAATTGCCCAAACACTACCGGCTGGTGGGGTATTAGTCTGCTGCCATTGAGCATTTACATTGTTAACCCAGCCCATTATAGCAGTTAATGTAATTAAAATTATTTTTTTGTAATTTGGTTTCATTTTACATAAATATTAAATTTCCCTAATCGTTTGGCTTTTCGGTATCGCCCCGTTTTTAAAGTAGTTACTGGTCTCTGCTTTTAATTTATTCTAAAGATAGATTTTAAAAGTTTATTTACAAGAAAATAAATGCTTTATTATTTATATTAGATGCAACTTTTTTTTAAAATGGAGTTTTTTTGATTTTTTTTTAACATTTTATCCATAAAAAAATTAAATAGTCTCTTATTCTTTGCTGAAAGTGTTCTACCCTTTGGTTTTCGCAGGTTATTGTGTTTTTTTATACTCGCAACATTCTTTGTGTTGTCAACTAATGACTAATATAGGTATTACCCAATTTTCTTAATATAGCACCTACGGCGAATATGTTGGCGAGGACTATAATCTTTCCAAATATCAATATTTTTATTATTTAGTTCTAATACAGGGTTTTGTATTGTTTTTTGAACACCATTTTTGATATAATTGCTCATTAGTTCGTCAAACATTAGTGCATTTAAACCTTTGTTTTGCCAATCGGGACGAATAGCAATCAAATTCATATCAATTATTGTACATGTTTTTAATGCTCTTAATAAGTGCCACCAGCCAAATGGTAAAAGACGACCATTTGCCTTCTTTGTAGCCAATGAAAGTGAAGGTAAAGTAATTCCAAATCCCAACATTTCGTTGGTTTCATCGCTCATTACCAATGAAATATATTTTGGATTAACATACGGAATGTATTGTTTTGTTAAAGTATCTATTTGTCTTTGCGACAATGGTGCAAATCCATAAAGTGGCATAAAACTTTGATTCAACACATCAAAAATTTGTGGTGCTAACTTCATCAAATCCTTTTTTGTTTTTGATTTTAATGTATGTACTTTATATCTTTTAGCAACCATTTCGGCAATTTTTCGCAATTTTTCGGGTTCTTCCTTAGGAACTTGGTATTCAAATTGTAACCAATCAATATCTTTTCCATAGCCTAAATTTTCGATAATAGCAGGATAATACGCATGATTATAAATAGTTGCATAAGTTCCTAACTCATCAAATCCTTCAACCAACATGCCCTCACGATCCATATCAGTAAAGCCCAATGGTCCATGAATTTCTTCAAATCCCTTTTCTCTTCCCCATTGTTCAACTGTATTTAAAAGAGCTTTTGCAACTTCTACATTTTCAACAAAATCAATCCATCCAAAACGAACTCTTTTCTCTTTCCAACATTCGTTGGCGTGGTAATTAATAATGCCACCAATACGTCCAACAACTTCGCCATCCTTATAAGCAAGCCAATAGCGTGCTTCACAAAAATCAAAAGCAGGGTTTTTCTCTTTAGAAAGCGTCATTTTCTCGTCCATATCTAAACAAGGTACCCAGTAAGGATTATTTTTATATAGTTTGTAAGGAAATCTAATAAATTTCTTTAAATCTGCCTTGCTAATAACCTCTTTTATTTCAATTGCCATTTTATATCTTTTTGAAAATTAATAATTTCCTGTTGTTCTTTTGTTTTTTATTTGATAATTTTTTGATATAGGTATTACATTGCGTCTTGCTTTGCTACGATTAAATGAACTTCTTTTATAGTAAGAAGACCTTCCCGAATTAACATGACTTCTATATCTTCCATGTCTTGGTGGTTCGCAAGACATCATTAATACTGAAAAAATCAACATAAATGAAAGAAGATAAATTACTCTGATTTTTTTTGACTTACACATGATTATAAGTTGTTTGATTTGCTTTAAACT
>CAYTJB010000264.1:2029-3585 GCA_964437995.1 uncultured Bacteroides sp.
TAAATAAAAATCTTTTGGAAAAATAAAGATCTTTTACCTACGTTAAAATTAGTTAAAAATCATGTGATTTCAAAAATAAAATTCGTACTTTGTAGCGAATTTGTTGCGATACCAAAATTTTAAGTTCCAGTTAGATATGAAATTTCACATAATAAAAATTCTTTTTACTGCTTTTTTTATAAGCTTTACTGTTTTTTTACAAGCACAAGACGACCCTTACAAAAAAATTGATCCTGTATATATATTTGAAACTACGAATGATAGCATTGATATTGCTTCAAATTTTTATTCATTTTACGATTCGTTAGCAGTTTTTTTTGAAGATGATACGTTGTATAACTCTTTCGACAACGAAATTATTCATTATCCAAAAGTTGATTTTTCTAAAAAAACTGATACTACTGTAATATATTTAGTAGATCCTTTCAAGAAAATTTTATATGTACATCCACATAATGGAGAAGTAACCTCTCGTTTTGGGTTACGTCATCGCCGTTATCATTATGGAACAGATGTAAATCTTGAAACTGGCGATAGTGTTTTAAGTGCTTTTGATGGAAGAATAAGAGTTACAAAGCATAGTAAATCTTATGGTTATGTAATTGTAATCCGTCATTTGAATGGATTAGAAACTTTATATGCTCATTTATCGCAAATAAATGTTGTAGATGATCAAATTGTAAAAGCTGGCGAATTAATAGGTTTAGGAGGTAACACAGGCAGATCTCGTGGCAGCCATCTTCATTTTGAAATGCGATATTTGGGAGCACCTATAAATCCTGAAGATATTATTGATTTCCCAAAAAGAAAACTCATATCTAATAAACTTTTGCTTTCGGCTTATCACTTTAGGTATCAAAAAGAAATTGAAAAACTTAAAGCAGCTTGTTTTCATAAAATTAAAAAAGGAGAATCTTTGGGAACTATAGCCAGAAAATATCATACTACCGTTAAAGCATTGCGAAAATTAAATCGTTTAAAAAATTCATCGTTAATCAGACATGGAGCAAGAATAAGGGTAAGGTAGATGGTTAACAGGGAGTCTGTTAACAGTAAGCAGGAAAACAGTTAGCAGAGTAGTGAACAGTGAAAAATTAGAAGGCAATTAGCAATTTTAGTATAAAAACTTTTAATTACTTGTCAATTCTATTCTGTATTAAATTGATTTTTTATAATTTAGCTTCGCAAAAATTTGAACAGTACTTTTAGTTATCTAATTAATAATTAACACAATATGAGCAACGCCATTACTTCAACAAATTTTAATTTTCCAAAACAAAATGATATTTACATCGGCAAAGTAAGAGATGTTTATTCCATTGAGAACAAATATCTTGTAATGATTGTAAGCGATAGAATTTCTGCTTTTGATGTAGTTTTACCCAAAGGTATTCCTTACAAAGGGCAGGTTTTAAACCAGATAGCCGCCAAAGCTTTGGATGCTACATCCGATATTGTTCCTAACTGGAAAATTGCAGTCCCCGACCCTATGGTTACCATTGGTAGATATTGCGAGCCTTTTAAAGTGGAAATGGTTGTAAGAGGCTATTTATCGG
>CAYTJB010000264.1:3595-4165 GCA_964437995.1 uncultured Bacteroides sp.
CGTGGAGAGAATACAAAGAAGGGAAACGGACAATTTGTGGTGTTTCTATGCCAGATGGCTTAAAAGAAAACGACAAATTTCCTCAGCCCATTATTACACCAACTACCAAAGCAGTTATCGGACACGACGAAGATATTTCTAAACAAGAAATTATTTCTTTAGGGCTGGTAAACAAGGAAGATTATGAAATGCTTGAAAAATACACACTCGCTATTTTCAAAAGAGGTACCGAATTAGCTGCTCAAAAAGGATTGATTTTGGTAGATACCAAATATGAATTTGGAAAAGCTGATGGGATTATTTATTTAATTGATGAAATTCATACACCCGACTCTTCCAGATACTTTTACGTCGATGGTTATGCCGAACGTCAAGCTAAAGGCGAGAAACAAAAGCAGCTTTCCAAAGAATTTGTTCGCGAATGGTTAATGGAAAATGGTTTTCAAGGTAAAGACGGCGAAAAAGTACCCGAAATGACCGAAGATTTGATACATCAAGTTTCGGAAAGATATATTGAACTGTACGAAAACATTACAGGCGAAAAATTTGAAAGAGCCGATGTTACAAATG
>CAYTJB010000265.1:0-4158 GCA_964437995.1 uncultured Bacteroides sp.
ATTCCTAAAGGAAAACACAGATAAAACGGATTTGAAAATCAGTGCAAATCCGCGTTTACGGAAC
The DNA here is from genome assembly GCA_964437995.1 of uncultured Bacteroides sp. Lineage (GTDB taxonomy): Bacteria > Bacteroidota > Bacteroidia > Bacteroidales > JACABE01 > JACABE01. The sequence continues at coordinate 65 of CAYTJB010000265.1, forward strand.
GTATCCGTGTAATCCGCGTTCTAATTAAAGCATGAACATGAAATTTTAACATTTTTAGTGTTTTATAACATTTTTTAAATAACAGAATACCAACAAACAAAATATAAACAGATGAAGACAGTAACAGTAAAAAAGCAAACACTTTCATTAACAATAGCAGAATTTATGTTGTTATTTTTATTGGGTGCAATGGCAATTGTTTTACACTCAAAATTGCGAATTCCTTTGCACTTACCGGGTCGTCATGGTATTGAGTTTATGATGCTTTTGCTTATTGGAAGAAATATTTCTTCGTTTCGTTTTGCAAGTTCTTTTTCTTCGTTAGGCGTTGCATCTATTTTGGTTGTTCCAATGCTTGGATTTAAAGACCCTTTTATGTCGGTAGTTTTTATATTACCAGGTATCGCTATTGATTTATTTTACAACGCTTTTCCAAAAATAAACAAAAATATTTGGTTATTAGCTTTAGCTGCCGGTTTTGCTTATGCCTTAATTCCTGTATCAAGATTGATTATTTCGTTATCAACAGGATTTATGTACGAATCTTTTGTAGGAGGCTTTTTATATCCTTTAGCAACTCATTTTGTTTTTGGTTTTATTGGCGGATTGGGCGGCACAGCATTGGTAAAAGCTATTACAAAGAGGAAATAATGATTAATTATTAATGGTTAATTGTTAATTGTTAATTGTTAATTGTTAATTGTTAATTGTTAATGATAAAAGGCAAGGTATGAAAGAAAACATTGTTAAAATTAAAAGTTTTGCTTTTGCTGTTAGGATTATTAGATTGTATCAATATCTGGTAAATACAAAAAAGGAATTTGTATTGTCGAAACAATTATTGAGAAGTGGAACGAGTGTTGGAGCAATGGTTAGAGAAGCTGAACATTCCGAATCTACAAATGACTTTAAACATAAATTGGCTATTGCCCAAAAAGAAATCAACGAATCTATTTATTGGTTAGAACTATTAGTAGAAACAGATTATTTAACAAAAGAACAATTTGAAACGCTAAACAATGATGCCATTGAAATAATAAAATTAATTACATCTATTATCAAATCGGTAAAAGCGAAGAATAATTGTTAATTAACAATTAACAATTAAAAAGCTTTCTAATAATGCGAAAAATAAAATATTTCCTGCCAATATTAATTATTATCAGCATATTTTTTATTGGCTGTTCAAAAGAAGAAAGTGATAATAATATTTTACCACAATTATCACTAAAAACAGGCGGAATATATATTTCTGCTGATACTGATATTGCCGAAGGTTCTCAAATTACTATCGGAATTAAGGCTTCGGCAAGTGGTGGCGAAAACCTTTGCAATTTGATTGTAAAGTCTAATTATTCTACAAGTTTATTGGATTATGGTTTTAATGCTTCTACTATTGATAAAGACATTGTAATATACAAAAACGCTGATAGTATTCAAAAAATAGCTATCATTATTCGTAACAAGATAGGACTGAGTGATAGTGTAAATATAATTCTTCGCAGAAATGGAAGTGCTTACAAACCTATTCTTTCGTACATTATCACACTTGGAGGACAAAATAATTCATCAATAGGATCATTTGCCTCACTAAGTAATGGGCTTGTTTATTCATTGGTAGATGCTTCGCAAAATCAGGCATTGATAGATTTATTATATTACTACACCGCCAGTAATGCTGAATATAATACAATTGCTTCTGCTGGTGCTAATATTACTGGATTTTTTAGTGGAACAAATGCACCTGAATATTGGACAACAAAAAATACCACATATTTTAGTCGCAGTCTAATAAATATACCTTTGCAAAGTTTTGACGATGCTCAAAACGATAGCATTATTATTGCTAATATATTTACAAATGGCGGAAGAAAAGCCAAAGCATTAGCCGCAAATCAAATTTGGGGCTTACAAACACAAACAGGTAAATTTGGATTGCTAAAAATTATTGCAGTAAACGGACAAGAAAATGGAACGATACAGTTTGCAGTTAAATTGCAAGATTAGTAATTGACATCTGCAAAAAACTATGAAAATCAATCTCTTAATATTGCTATATGGTTTGTTTTGTCATTCCGAATCCCGAAATTTCGGGAAGGAATCTCAATAATATTAAATGAGATGCTTCCTACGTCAGCATGACAAAAGAGAAGATAAATATTATAAAAACATTTTTCTTAAGTATTGACAAAAACTATGAATATACAGAAATTTTCAAAGAAATTACTCATTCTTTTATGCTTATCTCCCAATGCAATTTTTGCACAAGATAGCTTAAAAACTGTCTTTTTAAAAAGCGTTGTTATAACTTCATTGCGTAGTAATTCTAATATTGAAAATGTAGCTGCAAGCGTTGATGTACTTGACAATAATGATATAGAGAACTTCCCATCAACTAATTTTGATAATATTTTACAATCTGTTTCTAATGTGTATGTAAATCGTAGTTGGGGCATTTTCTCTAAGAATTCCAGTGTAACAATGCGAGGTATGGATGGCACTAATCGTGTATTGGTTCTATACAATGGAATTCCACTAAATAAAACATCCGGGGGCGGCATTAATTGGTATATTGTAGCTCCCGAAACGGTTGAAAAAGTTGAAGTTATAAAAGGCTCTAATTCGGCTTTATATGGCAACAATGCCATGAGCGGAATTATTAATATCGTTACAAAAACACCTAATGAAAAATTTGCAGGAAGTGTAAGCATTTTAGGTGCATCGTATAACACAATCGGAGGAAGAATAAATCTTTCGGGCAACGAAATAAAAGATAAAAAAGGTTGGTTTTGGTATGCTAATGGCTTTTATAGAAAAGGCGATGGCTACATCAATGTTCCTGAAACACTAAGAGATAGTACCGATTGCAAATTGCGAATGAACGAAGTATCATCAGATGTTAAAATTGGATATCAATTCAACGAAAACACTCGATTATCAGTTAATTATAATTTTTACCACGACCAAAGAAGCGATGGAATAAAAATTTTTGAAGCAGACGGAAGTTTGCTTACCGACTATTCTAACGTTGGAATGGTAGATTTTACAACTGTTTTAAAAGGAAATATTCAATTTCAGGCAAAAACTTTTTATCATTATGATTATTTTTGGCAACACACCGAAAGGCTGAACGAAACGGGCGATGTATATAAGTTATATGATACCGATCAATCGTCAAACGATTATGGTTTGTGGATGAATGCCTCAAAAAATATTACTAAAAATTACAAGTTAACTTTTGGGATTGATTTAAAGCAAGGCGATATGAAAGCCGAAGATATTTACCGCACTTCAACAGACCATGCCATTAGAAAAGGAAAGATTGGTTTTGCTGCACTTTTTGCTCAAAACGAATTGCGAATTACAAAAAAATGCTTGCTGGTTGCTGCATTAAGATACGATTATGCAAAGTTTTTCGATGGAAGTTTCTCTATCGAAAATCCTACTTATAATACCGGTTTTACAACTTCTTATACCGAAAATTACGCTACAAACAATTGGTTTAACATAAGTCCAAAGCTGTCGTTAAAATATTTTGTTCATCCTAAATTAGATATTTACGCCAGCTTTTCGCAAGGGTTTATGCCCGGAACATTGGATGATATGTGCAGTTCACGCAAAATCAATAAAGGTTTTAAATTGGCAAATCCCAATCTAAAACCTGAATATGTTACAAGTTATGAAATCGGAAGCAATTACAAACCTACTGGCAATCTTTTATTAGAAAGCAGTGTGTATTATTCTTTTGGCAAAGATTTTCAATATTTTGTAGCTACCGGCGAGGTAATTGATTTAGATAAAATTGTATTGAAACGCGAAAATATTGGCAAAGTAAACATTTATGGATTTGAAAGTTCTGCCAAATTTCAGCTTACTAAAAACATAGTTTTAAAAGCCAATTATACGTTTAATCATTCGGAAATAGTTGAATTTAATGCGGTAAACGAAACGGGTGTTAATTTAAAAGGAAAATATATTGCCGAAATTCCTCCACATCAGGTTTTTGCAGGAGTCTTTATTAAAAATAAATTCATAAATGCTTCTGTAATTTGCAATTACATTAGTCAGCAATGGGCTGATGAGCAAAACATTGC
>CAYTJB010000266.1:0-4110 GCA_964437995.1 uncultured Bacteroides sp.
TAAAATATTTTTTAAACTTTTTAACTTTCAACATTATTCTAAAACATAACCAAAAAAATTAAGGAATTTTCATGTATTTATGACTTTGTAATGAAATTCTCCACTTAGGGTGTAGCATAATGTAATCAATAATTTTGGGCATCATCTCATTTCGTTTGCTCCATTCGGGTTGTAAATATAACAAACAGTTTGTGTTTACTTTAGCTGCATTTATTTCAGCCCACTCAAAATCAGAATCTTCTGAAATGATAATTTTTAATTCGCCAGCTAACATAAAGTTTTCGGCAATAGGCGGTATATTTTGTTTGGGCGAAAGACAAATCCAATTCCAACTTCCACTTATTGGAAATATACCCGATGTTTCTAAAAAAGTTTTTATTCCTTTTTTTTGCAATTGATTACATAAATAATTTAAATTATAATTTAAAGGCTCGCCACCAGTAACTATTACTGCTTTGGCAGGGAAAGTAATAGCTCTTTCAATAATTTCGTCGGTTAAAATAGCAGGATGCGTTTCTGCATTCCACGATTCTTTGGCATCGCACCAATGACAACCTACATCGCAACCACCTACTCTGATAAAATAGGCGGCTTCGCCTGTGTGGAAACCTTCGCCTTGCAAACTGTAAAACTCTTCCATTACAGGAAGTTTTAAGCCTTTGTCTAATAATTTGTCTTTTGTCAATTGTTAAATTTTGATATTGATTTTGCAAAAATACAATTTACTATCAATTATTCCTACAATATATACTGGTTCTTAATAGGTTTGCAAAGCAAAGCTACTTAGAACCATTTATACCAAGCCAATTGTAAGAAGTTTTTTTGCAAATCTAATTTCATTCGGTATAAAAGCTTCAAAAAAGCAATATATTTTCTACTTTTGCAAATCAATTATACTTTTACTTTTTATGAAAATCAAACATATTATTCGTACAATACTTAATTTTCTATATTTAGATATTACAAAAAATCTTGAATACGATAGACTTACAAAATTAATTATAAAAAAAACGCTACATCAAAACTCAGTATGTATCGATATTGGTTGTCATAAAGGCGAAATACTTGACTTAATGCTTCAGCAATCGCCTCAAGGCGGACATTATGGATTTGAACCAATTCCTCAATTGTATAAAAATTTAGTAGAAAAATATACTCCTGCAAATAATATATTTCCTTACGCTTTGGCTGACAAATGTGGAAAAGCAAACTTTCAATTTGTTAAAAATGACCCTGCTTATAGTGGTTTGCAAAAAAGAAAATATGCTATCGACAATCCTGAAATTGAAGAAATTGAGGTAGAAATATACACCTTAGATAGTATTGTTCCTGAAAACACAAAAATTGATTTTATAAAAATTGATGTAGAAGGTGCTGAATTGGACGTTTTAAAAGGAGCCAAAAGAGTGTTAACTGAGAACAAACCTATAGTTGTGTTTGAATGTGGGTTGGGTGCCAGTGATTTTTATGGCACAAAACCCGAAGAAGTTTTTGATTTCTTTAAAGAAACGGGACTTAATATTTCCCTATTGAAAAGTTGGTTAAACCATAAAAAACCGTTGTTGCTTAATGAATTTTGTAATTTTTACAATAAAAACTCAGAATACTATTTTATAGCACATCCTTAGAAACAGCTAATTATACCAAAATGAATTATAAATTAATCCGAAAAATATTTAAGGTATAATGCCAATCAGAAATAGGTTATAGTTCCAAGAGCGATAGTGAATTGGACTATTACCTATTTCATTTCGGTATTAAAGAATTTTTTCAATTGAATTCCATAATTTTTCGGCTGTTTTATCCCAGCTAAAATTCAATCTCCTTAGTTTCCCTTTTTCGATTAATGAAAGTCGTAATTCGTTATCAGTATCAATTTTGTGCATAGCATTGGCTATAGATGTAATAGAAAACGGGTCAACTAATAATGCTGCATCTCCAGCTACTTCTGGCATTGAAGTAATATTAGAAGTAATTACTGCTGTTTCTGCATAAAAAGCTTCCACTATTGGAATTCCAAATCCTTCAAATAAAGAAACATAAGTTAATGCTAAAGAAGAAGCTAATAACTCATTTAATATTTCGGGTGCGAGCCTTCCTGTAAAAATTATTTCATTTTTAAACTCCATTGCATTAAAAGTTTCAGATATTTCAGTATTCCACCATTGTTTCTGACCAACAATTACCAATTTTGTTTTTGTAACATTAGTTTTCCTGAATAAGTCAAACGCTTTAAACAAATTTGTGAGATTTTTACGTGGATGCAACGAACCAATAAATATAAAATAAGGTTTATCATTGGTAAATTCTGCTTTTGTTTTCTCTTTTACTTCATCAATAACTGGTTTATACAAATCGTGAGAACCATTATAAACTACATCAATTCTATCTTTTGAAATGCCATACAATTTTGAAATATCGTTTTTAGAATACTCTGAAACAGTGGCAATTCTATCTGCTTTTTGAGCAAAACGATGGAAAAAGTAATTCAAATAAACTCGATGTATAAACTTTATAAATTGAGGAAAATGTTCAAAATTCAAATCATGAATTACTGTCAATGTTTTAACCTTTGTATGTAACGAAAGCCAACCATCAGGAGAAATAAAAACATCGACTTTATACTTTTTGAGAGCTTTAGCAACACTCCACTCAAAAAATATATACCACAAAATTGGATGCCGAGCAGGTGGATTTAACACAACAGGCGTTACATTTTTAGCAAAAACAAAATCTTTGTGATAGGGACGATCAAAGAAAAAAATAAAATCGTGTTCAGGATGGTTAATTGTTATTCGCTTTAATGATTCATAAGCAAACCATCCTATACCTTCTAATTTCCCATCAAGCAAAAGTCTTGTATTTACAGCTATTCTCATTAATAGTCGGCTTTAAAAAATATTATCAATTGTGCTTATCTCAATTTATCTTCGTTGGCATCATAAAAAAAATTACTTTCAATGTGTTTCTTTTTATGCAATTCTAAAAATGATTTTGAAACAAAATGATTATCAATACTATGCACTGGGACTGTAAATAATTCCTCTGGATTATTAGGTGTTCCGCCCACTCCTAATACCAAGAATACCGGAATGTTTCGCTTCTCTAAAAACGATTTATAGTTTTTAAACTGATAGTCTTTTGCCCATTCAATACCTCCTTTATAGTAGTCGGCTCGCCATTTACATTCTATGGCAAAAATTTCGCTTTTTCCCATTATGCTAAATTCTACTTCCAAATCGGGAAAATGACTGGATTCAGGATAAATGCCATCGGTATATTTATCGCTACGCCATTCTTTTAACTTAAATAGCTTTTTATCAAACTTATGCACTATATATTTTTCAAAAGCATCTCCTTTTTCTTTGTTTTCGTCAAACTGCTTTGTAGTTTTGTTATCTTTTTCAGTAGTTTGTGTATTATATTTTACTTTTTCTACCACCCTGTTGGCATTAGTAAGTTCTATTTTCTTTTTTATAGGGGTTTTTGTTTGTTTGGCAAGCAATAATATGCCCAATATCAATCCAAAACTGCTAATAATAATTAAAATTACACCTATCATTTTCTTATTGTTCATTGGTTTAATAATGTTGTTTATATTCTTTCTTTTAAATTTTCGTGAAACCTACTTACTTTCTATAATCTTAATTTCCTCATCTGTTAATTCATACAATTGATATACCATTTGGTCTATTTGCTTATCTGTAGTTTCTATTTGTAATTTGAGGGCTTGTGCTTTTTGTTTGATTTCAGTAAATAATTCTATCCATTCAAATTCATCTTTTTTTGTGAGAGGCATACCTTTTGCCATTTTTATGGCTTTGTTAAGCTCAGTTACAAATTCTGAAACCGACAAATCATACCATTTTTCTAATTTGTTGCTTAATTTTTCTATTTTGTATTTTTCTGAAAAATAGGTGGTAAATTTATTGCTAAGAGTTTGCAAATCTTTATTGAGAGAAAGCATTAAGTCGGCTTTTTCGATAAATGGAAGTTGAGCAGAAAAAGAAAGTTTTGGTATAGGTATTTGTTGAAGCTGATTAATTTTAACATGTAACCCAGCAGGAAAATTAGTCTTAAACCAAGTATTAATTAAAGTTGAATTTATAA
>CAYTJB010000267.1:0-4055 GCA_964437995.1 uncultured Bacteroides sp.
GATCGGCATTATACCTTAAATATTTTTCGGATTAATTTATAATTCATTTTGGTATAAGATATGTACAAAGATATATTCTAAACTATTTGTTGTTTTTAGTATACGAAGATTGTCAAGATAGTTGAACATGTTGGGTAAAGTACGTTTAATATGGACAAATGCTTTTCGCACACTCTTGTGGGTAAACCAATACCGATTGGTCTCTGGTTTGTAGGTTTTTGTATTCACAAAATCTTTATGTCTATCATACCAATGTACCATATCTACCACCCAATAACCCCATTTATCCCTATTTTCATGGTGTGTAAGCGTATTATTTCTTGTAATTCAACTCCTACAACACTTTTAGGGTGTCTGGCAAGCCACATTAACGTTTCTCTTTTGAATATGAGTTATACAATGTTGAATCATAGTTTTTGGACTGCTCTTGCGTATTGCTCGTAATATATTGCGAATCCCATCACAGAGAAAATTGCCAATATATTCTTGATTAAGATTACCTATAACTACCTATCTTTTTACTGTTTACCATCCATTGGCTGGCTTGTAGCATCGAAAAGCTATAAGTTTTCATACTGTCGGCAAGAGATTTGTATTGTGGTAAATAATCGTGGGTATCTTGGTTTTTATACTTATACAAGCTCTCGCTGCCATTGGTTCTATATACATAAAAGAATTCATCATTGGTGCAGCCAATTTTATCGTCAGCACTAAAAAATGTAAAAGGACGAGTTTCTTTTAGCAAATCAATACCCGCAGTATTGTTTACATAATTATAGCCCAATAAACCCATTATGGTTGGAAAAACGTCAATCTGTCCAGCAGGATTTTCTATTGCTTTGGCTTCTTTCAAGAGTTTTGGTGCATAAATAATCAAAGGAATATGGTTGTACGAAATAGGCATATCATACACATTGCTTCCTACTACTGCACCATGGTCAGCCAAAAATACAAAAATGGTATTGTTGAACCATGTTTGTTGGCTGGCTTGTGTAATAAAGTGTCGAATTGCCCAATCGGCGTATTCTACAATTCCATCGCGAATGTCTTTGTTGTTGGGTTTAAAATCAATTCCTTTGGGAATTATATACGGACCATGGTCGCTGGCAGTCATAAAAGTTGAAAAAAACGGTTTGTTTTGCTTGTGTATTTCATTCAAAACCGGAATTGCGTACTCAAACATATAATGGTCAGAAACGCCTAATGTACTTAATATTTGCGATGAAGGGTAATCTTTTTGAGAAATAATTTTGTCGAAACCATTGGCATGCAAAAACCCTGAAACATTGTCGAATTGCTCATCGTGAGTGGTAATATATATGTTTTGATAACCAAAAATTTTCAATGTATTTGAAAAACCTGAATATTGAGGAATTACAGTGCCGTTCATCGGGTGTTGCTTTAGCAAAGCAGGATACGAAAACAGAGTTGAAAATATACCATTAAAAGTGTGAAGTCCAGCTGAATAACAATTATCGAAACTGTAATTTACCTTTGCAATGCTATCTAAAAAAGGTGTTAGATTTTTAGTATTTCCAAATCGCCCCATCTTATTTGCCGACATGCTTTCCATGATAACAACCACAATATTAGCCTTTATTGGATTGAAGTTTCCTTTTATTTCTCTTACGAAAGGCACGCTATCATTATTTATATTCAAAAATTGGTTTGCATTTTTGATGGCTAATTTTTCGTCCATCAAATGCAGGCTTTCGTTTTCGGGATTTATTTTGTCTATATAACTTTGAATAAAAGTAAATACAGGATTCAATCCCAATTGATTAGGAAAAGCATAATTTGAAAAGTAAGCAGTACCCACCTTTATAGGTGATTTTTTTTCAATTCTGCCTCTAATTCCCAAAAACATAATTGCCAATGCCAATATCGAAAATGTAAATTGTTTTAAATAGAACGTTTTTTTGTTGTTTGAAAAATAAGTATTTACATTAACAATCATTTTCTTTTTGATAAGCAAAAGTACAAGATAAAAAGCTATGCAAACAGCTATGAAAACAAAGAAATAAATCAGATAACTTATTTCTTCAAAAATCATTTTAAAACCAAAAGATGCGTTTTGCATCCAACTCAACACTACAATGGTTAATCGCGAAAAATAATAGTTGAAAAAAGGAATATCAATAGCACAAATTAAAAATGCAACTACATAAAATAGAAAAATAATGTAATGTAAAAATTTGTAGATGAATGTTTTATTAAATCTAAAAAAAGAGGCAATCGAAAGTATCAGTAAAGGGAAAAAAAGTAAATAGCCGGAAATTACGGTATCAAAACGCCAACCCATAAAAAAGGCTTTGCTTATCAAAGTAAATTTATCGGGAAGTATTTGTAGTTGCTTTATTTCAGTAAAAAGAAGCAGCAAGCGGAATAAGGTAAAAAACAATATTCCACTCAGATAAACCAATCCAATGTATTTTATATGAATAGGAATTTTTGAAAATAAACGCTTCATTTTATTGAATTATGAATTATAAATGATTGGTTATAAATCAAATAATATAGTATTCCGTTGACTACTTTATGAACTTTATAAACTTTATAAACTTTAAGAACTTAACTGTACTTAAACCCTTCTATTTCTCTCCTGTTTCGTTTTGTAGGTCTTCCAATTCCTCTATCGCGTTTTTCAAAGTTTGTTTTGCGAGCCAATCTTAGTCGTTCAATTTCCTCTGCCGGAGTTTGGTCTTCTACATAATCAACAGCAATTTTAGCCGAAACTCTTCTGTCGAGTACATCTTTAACCAACAAAATCCTTTTGAGTTGTTCTATTTGAACTTCAATTACTTCACCAATTTTTACAATATGCGAAGCCTTGGTTTCTTGCCCGTTTATTTTTACTTTGCCTGCTCTGCACTCTTCAGTAGCTTGGTTGCGGGTTTTAAACACACGCACACACCACAACCATTTGTCAATACGCACTTCCATAGCGTTTTATTTCTGACGGAAATAAAGTTGAATAGGCACACCCGAAAAATCGAACAATTCTCTCATTTTATTTTCCACATAACGTTTGTAAGGTTCTCTTACATATTGAGGTAAATTACAGAAGAAAACAAACGAAGGATAAGCCAACGGGAGCTGAGTGATATATTTTATGCTAATATGTTTGCCTTTATAAGCAGGTGGTGGATTGTCTTTTACCAATGGCAAAAAGATTTCGTTCAATTGAGAGGTGGTAATACGCCGAGTTCTGTTTTTATAAACCTGATTAGCGGTTTCTAACACCTTAAAAATCCGTTGTTTGTTAGGTACAGAAGTAAAAATAATAGGAACATCAGTAAAAGGAGCTAATTTTTCACGAATTTTTTCTTCAAATTCCTTATGAGTATTGGTTTCTTTTTCAACCAAATCCCATTTATTTACCACTACCACAACGCCTTTTCTGTTCTTTTCGGCAAGACTGAAAATATTAATATCCTGAGATTCCAAACCCGCAGTAGCATCTAACATCAATACGCAAACATCGCTGTTTTCGATAGCTCTGATTGAACGCATTACTGAATAAAACTCAATATTTTCAAATACTTTGCTTTTCTTACGCACACCTGCTGTATCCACTAATAAAAAGTTGAATCCAAAGCTATTGTATGGTGTGTAAACTGAATCACGTGTAGTTCCTGCTATGGGTGTAACAATATTTCTCTCAACTCCAATAAAAGCATTAATAATAGATGATTTCCCAACATTTGGTCTGCCAACAATAGCTATTTTAGGCAAATCTGGAGTATTATCTTCAACTAATGTTTCAAATTCTTCCACAACTTTATCCAACAAATCGCCAGTTCCCATTCCGTTTATAGATGAAATGCAATAAATTTCGCCCAAACCCAATGAGTAAAAGTCGTTGATATCAATCATACGAGCATTGTTATCCACTTTATTGGCAACTAAAAATACCTTTTTATTGGTACGCCTAAGCAAATCTGCAACGTCTTCATCCAAAGGATTTAATCCTTCTTTTACATCTACCAAAAATGCAATAATATCAGCCTCTTCGGTAGCCAATACAACTTGTTTGCGAATTTCCTCTTCAAAAA
>CAYTJB010000268.1:0-2465 GCA_964437995.1 uncultured Bacteroides sp.
CTGGAACAACACCGGAGAAAATGCACCGATTGCTTTATCTTTATCAGCAAAATTACTTTCTTTCAGCCTTACTAATTTTTCCATCAAAGGATGGGTAAGATGAAACTTTAAGTCTTCGTTATCTGTATAAAAATTTGCCATTATTATCTTATTTTTTTATTTAGAATTTTCTTTATAATACTTAATCATTTTGGGTAAAATATCGCCGACATTGCCTATAATAGTATAATCAGCAATCTTATTAATAGGTGCTTTTGGGTCATTATTGATCGAAATAATTTTAGCACTTTGATCCATACCTGCACGGTGCTGAACAGCACCTGAAATACCACAGGCAATGTACAATTTAGGACGAACGGTAATTCCGGTTTGTCCAATTTGGCGAGCGTGGTCAACCAAGCCTGCATCTACTGCTGCTCTTGAAGCACCAACTTCGCCACCAATTGCATCGGCTAATTGATACAACAAATCAAAATTTTCTTTGGTAGCAACGCCATAACCTCCTGCAACAATAATTTGTGCACCTTTGATGTTTATTTTTTGACTTTCGATATGTCTTTCCAATATTTCTACCAAGAAATCGTCTTCTTTTAAGAATTTTTCGATACTAATCTTTTTTAAGATTCCTTTATAGTTTTGAGAAGTAATTTCTTGTTTCATTACACCTTCTCTAACCGTAGCCATTTGAGGGCGTGTGTCAGGATTAATAATGGTTGCAATAATGTTTCCACCAAAAGCCGGACGAATTTGATACAAAAGGTTTTTGTATGTTTTCTGCGTTTTATTTTCGGTATGATCGCCAATTTCTAAACTTGTACAATCGGCTGTTAAACCGCAACGCAATGCAGACGCTACTCTTGGAGCAAGGTCTCTACCTACCGAAGTAGCACCAAATAAAGCTATTTCTGGTTTTTCTGCATTAAAAAGATTAACAACTATAGAGGCATGAGGCAAGGTTTTATAAGGAAACAAGCGTGCTTCCTGAGCCAAATGAATTACATCAACACCATAAGGATACAATTGTTTTTCAATATCTTTTATTTGGTCTCCAATAACTACGGCTTCGAGTTTTATAGAAAGGTCGTTGGCTAATTTGCGTCCTTTTGATAACAATTCGAGACTTACATCGGCTATTAAACCATCTTCATTAACTTCGCAATAAACAAAAATATTATTCATATTATTTAATTAAATTTAATCAATAAATTAGTATTAACCGATAATGTGTGCAGCAATAAGTTCTTGCATTAAGCTTTCAATGTCTTTATCGGCATCTGTTAAAAGAATGGTTTCTTTTTGTTGCAATACAACATTTTCAATCTTTTTAACCTTTGTAGGCGAACCTGATAATCCAAGCATTTCTACATCAGCATCCAAATCGGCAACAGTCCATTCTTCTAATTGAAGATAAGGTCGTTTGTTATATAATTCGGTATAATCGCGGGTTTCTTCTTGCATTTCGGTAACGGTGCGAGCATGTTTGTGTTTCATCAGCAATTTTGCATTGCGTGGACGACATTCGGGTGCTGAACTATGAACCGTAATAAGAGCTGGATAGGCTGTTTTTACTACTTCAATGCCTCTTTCAAGTCTTCGTTTTATGGTTACTTGTTTCGCATCAACAGATACTACTTCTTCGGCATAGGTAATTTGTGGAATTCCCAACTTTTCGGCAGTTTGAGGACCTACTTGCGCAGTATCTCCGTCAATAGCCTGACGACCTGATATTACCAAATGATAAGGTGCTAATTTTTTAACGGCTAACGAAATAGCATAAGAGGTTGCCAAAGTATCGGAACCTGCAAATTTCCTATCGGTAATTAAATAACCACCATCGGCACCACGGTATATTGATTCGCGGATAATTTCCGCAGCTCTTGGTGGACCCATGGTTAGGATAATTACTTCTGCATCTTTCATTTTGCTTTTGATGTGAAGTGCCATTTCTAAGGCATTCAAATCTTCGGGGTTGTAAATAGCAGGCAATGCAGCACGATTAACGGTTCCATCAGCCTTCATGGCGTCTTTTCCTACATTTCTGGTATCGGGAACTTGTTTAGCTAAAACTACAATTCTAAAACTCATATATTATTTGGTTATATTATTCTTTAAAAAGTTTGCAAATTTATACATTTCTGATAAATATAACAAATTTAATCTATTGGCTATTTTTTATTTCGGGTTCTTTCCTTAGCTGGCTTTGCATTTAGCAAAAAAGAGTGTGATTTATTAAAACCTGTCAGCGTGCAAAGCACCTGACAGGTAAAAAAATAAAGAAAACAATTAAATAAACGCCGACAGGTGCTTTGCACGCTATCGGGTTTGTTTTAGTGCATAAAGATAGAAAAAGCCGATAGTTTGATTGCTATCGGCTTTTTGTTAAAATATTTCGAGGTTCTCCCTGCCAGCTAATTACAGGCATGGCAGCCTACTCGATTAGGGTGCGTACCTATTATAGAATTTTT
>CAYTJB010000268.1:2475-3993 GCA_964437995.1 uncultured Bacteroides sp.
CCAGATTCTTTTTGAGAATAATATTCCATTTCAGCAGAATAATTCTTTACAAATCCATTATATCCAATAATTTTTAAAGCAAGAACATCTGCAAGGAAGAGTAATTCAAATGCTCGATTGTAATTATCGCTATCAAAAGACCCTAATTTTTTCCCTTTTGGAATATTTCCATGCAAATAGAAATTTCTATATGCTAATGCTTTGCTAAACTTTAGTGGCAAATTAATGCCAAGTTTTTTGAATATATGTTCTAATCTATCAGGATTAGTTGGGGTATTAACATATTTAATCTTCTTTTCGATTAAAAAAACTTTGTCCTTTTCATTTAATTCTATCGAGTCATTTACTTGTTTAATGAGTCTATTAATTATATCTGATTTTTCAAAACGTATAGAATCTATTGGTTTTGGAATATCTTTTTCTTTTATTAACCCTGATAAGGTTTCAATGCAAGATGCACATAGAATACATTTTGATAAGGAATATTTATTTTGGTTGGCTTCAAACAAAATGTATATGGCTCTTAAGAATTTACTATCATTAATTAGTTTCTCACAGAACTTATTGAATGCTTTTTTAGGAAATAAGAAATATTCTGTCGAATAATTATAATTCCGAATTTCGTGAGAATTATATATTGGATTGGAATGTGCCAAATCTTTTTTTCTGGAAAAAAACAAAATAGATTCAATTTTAGAAAAGTCATTTATTGTAGACGAAAGAATAAAACAATGGTTTCCAAAATTTGAACCGTAAATGAATGCGAGAGTTATTAGAATTGCATCTGTCGAATTATCAAAATCTTTTACTTCAATTTTATCAAATGAATCAATAATCAGATAATTGACTTTGTTCGATTTTACGAAGCATTTCTCAAAAACTCTTTTATTAATTTCAAAACTATTAAACCCTGAACCATATGTAATTTCTTGGTCTGTTTTAAGGTCTAATAAATCCTCTACAGCTCCAGTATTACTATTTTCATCAATAGGTACTACAATCCTTAGATATTTTTTATCAAATGATTCTTTTTCGTTTTGTATAAAAGAAGTCAATTCTCCTTTGATACTCTCTGTTTTCACATTAAACTCGACTTTAAGAAGAGAGTCTTTTAAAAAACTAAATTTAGATTCTTGATGATTAATATGACCTAAATTGAATAACTTTTCAATATCATTCATCATATCACTAGGGTTGCTAACATTACAATTTAACTCAAATTTGAATACCCCATCATCAAACCATATTTTAATAAGTGAATTGTCAAGAGTTGGTTGAAATTTGTTTATTGAATACTCTTTCAGTTTTTTGAATTCTTCAATTTTCTCAAAAGAAGGTTTAATAATTTTGTATTTAAAAGGTCTATTCAACATTGTTCAGTTTGTTGCTTTGCGTGTCTTTCATTGCATGAACGCTAACGTATTTATAACCACACCAAAGGTAAACAAATACAACCTAATTTAGATGTATAGCCACACCTTTTGTAGTGGTCTATTTTTATCGCAAAAATACATTTTT
>CAYTJB010000269.1:0-3290 GCA_964437995.1 uncultured Bacteroides sp.
CCATATTTGGGTGCATAGTCCTGACAAACGCCATTCTTTATTTATTCAACAAATGTAATAATTATGTTTTACAAATCATCAAAAGGAGATTTTTTTTTGAAAAACAATAATAACACTTATTTATCTCCAATTCTGGCAGGTTTTTAAAACCTGCCAGAATTAAAATCTGCGTAAATCTTTAGGTATCGGCGTCATCAGCGTTCTAATAATACCGATACGCAATATGTAATAGTTCAAAAAAGGCTGAACTAAACATATTGTCTATTGGTATTTACCACTGCAAAATTATGAAATAATTCTTTGGATTAATTTATAATCAGCATTGGTATAATATAAAAATACATTCAATAAAGAATAAATTATAGCAGCACAAAACAATAATTTATCATTATTTTTGTTAATCTAAAATCTTTACAGTAACCTCACAAAATGCACCGTACAAAATTAAGCATATTACTCCTAATTTTTATACTAATAACTCTTAGCCTCCAAGCACAATACGTTAAAGAAAACCTTATTCAAAAAGCGGAAGAAGAAATAATAAAAAGCAATTATACAGGAGCTATCCTGATATTAAACAAAGAAATTGAGAAAAATACAGGAAATCATTTGCCTTATTTCTTAAGAGGCTTATCAAAAAAAGAATTGGGCGATAATATCGGTGCTTTTGCCGATTTTTCGGCTGCTATTGATTTACATCCAGGTTTTAGCAAAGCTTATTATTATCGCTGTATTCAGAAAATTGATTTTAAGGATTTTTACAGTGCCCTTACCGATATTAATAAAGCCATAAACTACAATGTTACCAATTCCGATTATTATGTTGCCCGTGGATATGTTTACAGCGTTTTAAAAGACACTACAAACGCCATGCACGATTTTAATACAGCCATCTTTTTAAACGGCAGCAACGGAAATGCCTATTTAAACAAAAGCTTGTTAGAATTAGATATGAAGCAATTTGACAATGCACTAAGCAGTATTAACAAATCCATTGCTATTTCGCCATTCAATCTAAATGCCTTTATAATAAGAGGTTATATAGAATTAAACAACAAAGATTCGTTGGGAGCTAAAGATGATTACGAATTTGTAATTACAAAAGATTCGAGTTTTGTACTTGCTTATTATAATCTTGCATTGTATTATCACAATCAGAAAAACTACGAAAAGGCACTGTATAATTACAGCAAAGTTATATCGCTTAATCCGTATCATTCTGTATGTTACTACAATAGGGCTGCACTATTTGCCGAAAAAGAGAAATATGTAGAAGCTGTGAGTGATTACGACCATGTTGTAAAAATTAACCCCAGAAACATTTATGCCTACTACAATCGGGCAATTGTTAAGCAGTTTTTAGCCGATTATGCAAGTGCTTTAGCCGATTTTACAAAAGTAATTGAGTTGTATCCTAAATTTCAGAAAGCGTATATGTTGCGTTCAAATATATACATCCAGCTTAAAAACTACAAAGCTGCTGAAAAAGATAGAAATATTGCCAACTATATTTCCAAAATTAATGCCGACACTTTAAATTCTTATACATCCGATTCGCTTTATCTGTTGCCTTTGCTCGATTTCCGCTCCGAATATCAGGCTTTTGATACTACTCAAGGGCATGTTCAATACAAATCTTTTAAGATAATGCTAAAAGATATTTATACTTTAATTCCTGATAATGAGACACATTCGTTTAGAACCTATAATGAACAAATAGATGTTTTAAACCAGAATAAAAATGTAAATCTTAAATTAAGAATAGACAATATAAATACCAATCTTACTTACGAAAATATAGCCGAAAGCAAAACATTGCTCGATTCGCTTTCGCCCAAAAACAAGGTGTTTAACGAAAGTAATTGTTTGTGGGATGCTGTGTTGTCGGCATTGCTTAAAAACTACAACGAAGCCCTGCAATCGGCATCAAAAATTACAGGTGCTTCTCAATTTTCCTATTTATCTTCGTTTATAAAAGGAAATTTACACATTAAATTGGGCGAACAAGAAGAAAATACTGAATTCGACAATCCTTTTGTAGAAAGCAAACCTATTAATGGCACCAACAATAACTATATGCTTGCCATTGACGAATTTTCGGCATCTATTCTAAAAAACAGCAAGTTTAGCTATGCATATTTTAACCGAGCTTACGCAAAAAGCCTTACAAACGACATTAGTGGAGCAATTTTAGATTATAGCAGTTGCATATATTATGATAAAACCAATGGCGAAGCCTATTATAATAGAGGTTTGCTATATGTATTTATTGGAGATATTGAAAATGCCTGCCCCGATTTTAGCAAAGCCGGTGAATTAGGCGTAACCGAAGCCTATAGCTTGATGTATAAGTATTGTAAGTGATTTCGCAAAGCTAAAATTTAGTTATTAAAAAAGCTACTAATTTATATCGGCAAGAAAACATAAGTTTTTATTATTGATGTTAACTTTTGTTTTATTGAAATTCTTTTTTGTCATGCTGAACGAAGCAAAGCATCTCATATCAAAATGAAATGCTTTGCTATCACTCGTAATAACAAAACAAACTGAATAACAAAATAAGTATTTTCATAGCTTTCTCGCAAGCACTATATTCCCAACGTAAAAGCCAAGCCAAAAGTTTCTTTAAACTGAATCATCGATTTGCTTGAAATAATTTGTCCGTTCGTATCCTTTATAATTACTTTGGTATCATAATCATAAATTAGGTTTGTGTTGATAATGGCTGACAAAAATTTATTGATTTTCATTTTCAACACCACTTCCCAGTTTACATCTACATATTCGGGTTTGTTATAATAATCAGAAAACAATTCCAGTTTATTGTTTAATTCTACATTTTGGAAAATTTCTTTTTTGAAAGTAAATTTCAAATAAGAGCCAATAGCGGCTTTTACTTTTTTACCTTTGTCAACACCATAAGCACCGGCATCCGAAAGCAATTGATGTGTTACAAAAGTAGTTTTGCCGGTTAAAACCGACACTATAAAAGTAAAATATTTGCGTTTATATTCCAATCCCAGTGAAGTAATTAAATAAGCTGGCGAAAAAAAATCAGAAACAACCGTTGAATCATCAGGATATTTAAAACCTTCTGTAAACTGGCTTTTTAGGTTTATTAGTGCGTTGTAATTCCAACTATCAGAAGCTCTAAAAGCGTAGTTGGTGGTAAATTCAAATTTGTCGTCTGTTTTAATGATACCTCTATCGCCTTGCTGAGCAATGCCATAAGTGGCTTCAAAAACATTATCCCAATGATTACTGCCTTTGTTAAATTTTGCTGCAATTTT
>CAYTJB010000269.1:3300-3992 GCA_964437995.1 uncultured Bacteroides sp.
TAGTATTTACAATCCCCGACAATGAATTTTCGCCACCTTGCGACCAATACTTATAAGATGTTTGAGCAAAAGTTAATGTAGTTAAACTTTTTATTTTCCATGCTTTCAATGTGTCTGCCTGAGCAATAGAATCTTTTTTTTCTTGTGCAAAACAATTGATAAACAAAGCAATAAAAAATACTGTTATGCAAATTCTTTTATTCATTAAGACCGTTCTTTATAAATACGCTATTACTTTATTATTGTTCACTGTTTACTGAAAACAACCCTTGCTACTATGGGGAAATGGTCGGAATAATTTGTTTTTTTAACTTCAAAATCATAAGCCTTAAAATCGGCTGAATGAAGAATATAATCTATTCTGAAAGAAGGGAATTTGCCATTATATGTATTACCAATTCCACTACCACTTTCAACAAAGGCATCTTGTAAATTTTCAGAAACAATATGATAGGCATAAGAAGTAGGTGTATCGTTAAAATCTCCGCAAACTATTACCGGATAAGGCGATTGCTTTATATGCTCGGCTATGTTTCGGGCTTCCGAAGCTCTTTTTATAAAAGATTTTTTAAGTTTGTAAAAGATTTTCCGAGTCCCTAATTTTATTTGAGTTTGCTCATTTTTTGTTCCAATTTCGTCGTAAAACATTTCGTCTTCTTTACTTAATCTAATTGATTCTAAATGAACATTAT
>CAYTJB010000270.1:0-333 GCA_964437995.1 uncultured Bacteroides sp.
GAAATTCGTGACAGGTCAGTTTCAAGCAACGGCACATACGACCCAAAATCTAATAAAACTCGTAACAGAAGTGGTTCATTAGTTGGAACGGGTAATCTTTTGACTAGATTACTTTAATTTCAAAAGGGTTGAAATAATTCAACCCTTTAATCTTCTAATTATTAAATGTAAATTATTTATACAAATTTTATAACAAAATTATGGGACTCTTAGATTTTTTATCAAATTATTTAGACCATACAATTAAAGTAATTGAAAAAGGTCATGAAGATGCTGCAAGAAAGGCAGTAATGAATGATCCAGAACGAATTAAAAGAATGAAAGAAATTAATG
>CAYTJB010000270.1:343-3940 GCA_964437995.1 uncultured Bacteroides sp.
TTTTTAAATACTTTACAAAAGAGGAAATAATGGATTTTAAATCAAAAATGAAATCAGGATTACTTCAAAATGATTCAGTATTAGAAACTTTAGGACAACTGTCAAATGAAGATCGGTATGAAGCACTAATGCTTTGGCTTCAAATTACAAAATCTGATGGTATAATTACCGAAAAGGAAGAAAAATTATTTGCAGGTCTATGTGGAATATGTAATTTTAAAATAGACGACGTTATTGAAAGATTTAAACAAATGGATTCTTAAATTACTTGAATTTAAAACGATAAAATTTAAAGTAATATGGAAATTAATGGGTTTAACGCATTACAAATTTTAGAGCAAATTTCAATTAAAGCGAAAAAATCTAAATTTGCTAAGTATTTTATTGATAATATTAAGGAAGAAAATACAGAGTTGTGTGATTTTTTAAATTGCAGTATAGAACAAGTTGTGATTTTATCTGTAATTCTACATTTGAATATAAGCTTTAAAGATGCTCAAATTGGTTCAATCAGTAAATATATAGGATGCAGTCCATTTTATTTATTATCAAGAACAAAAGATTTAGAAGAATTAATTGACAAGGAATATATACAAAGAGCTTTTAAAAGACAAATGATACTAAATCCAAGTTCAGAATTTGATGTTCATTATTTAATAAATGATGAAATAATGAATAGTTTAATCAATAACAAATTAGAACATCATAAAACCAATGTTGGTTTGAGTGCAATTGATTTCCTGTATGAAGTCGATCAGAAAGTATGGGGAAGATATTATAATGTAGCTTCGTATAATTTTTTACTTAAAGGTATTATTAAATTAAAGGATGATAATCCTAATTGCACTGCTGTAAAAGCCGCCAGAAAGTTTTTACTTTCTAATGAAGAGGAAATATTTGCTTATATGATTTGCTTTGCAACAACAGAACGCTATGAAATTGGTATGAACGATTTATTAAAATATATATTTGATAGCGAAAGAAGAAAAAGTTCATTTGAAAAAAGTATATTATCCTGTCAATCTATGCTGGACAAGTTCGGATTAATAAAATATACATCTACTGAAACCGAAACAGATATAAATTTATCTATGACCGAAAGAGGATTGAAAGCTTTCTTAGGTGAAGAAAAAAATATTTACTTTAGTGGAAAAAATACAAATAAGTGATAGTCATCAGATGTCTAAAAAGAGTAATTGTATTTTAATAACTGTCCGTTAAACTCATTATTTCTAAGCTTTTTTGCAATTCAGTATATTCCTCCTTACTACATTTAATGGTAATTTTTTTGGTTTCATTCGGTAATAAATCAAAATAATTATCGGAGAAATGTCCTTCTATAGTTGAGGTTAAACAAATATTTTTAGCTAATTTATCTGTAGAAATTAGAATTTCTGCATTTCCATTAGCTAAGTATCTGATAGTTTTGGTAATATGTGGTTTTGGTAAATCTAATTTTGCGATTTGTGTAAAATACAGGTTATGCGTAGCAATTTCTGTAACGTTGCTCGTAAAAGAAGTATGCAGAAAAACTTTACTTACATCATAATTGCTTAGCAATTGAGCACTGTCCATGTTAAACACAACGCTTGAAGAATTGCCATTAACACTACAATCTGTTGTTTTCGACCATAAAATCTTGCCATTAAAGTTCATTAATTTTACTTGAAGTTTACCTTTGATAGTTTGATTTTTATCAGAATTAATCCAAACTTCAATTTTTTTATTTTCAATAATTTGAGAAATTATTACATCTTGATAAAGTTTTTTTACAAAATAATGCAAGGCTTTCCATCTTCCGTAATAGTCCACGCTCGACCATGATACAACTGGCCAGCAATCATTTAGTTGCCAATATAAAGTACCCATACAGCGGGGTTTAGCCCTGCGGTGCGATTCAATGGCAATACGCATTCCTTCTGCTTGCAAGAGTTGACTTATATAAACATAAGATGCAAAGTCTTTGGGCTTTTTATAATCTCTTAGCAAATATTCATCAATGGTTTCAAAGCCTATGGAGTGTTTTTGATGATTTTTTAGTTGAGGCGATTGCAGGTAAAGACATGTATCGGCTACCATGTTTTTAATGGTTTTCATATCAGGCATTCCTTGAAAACCATACTCCGACATAAACCGTCCTGTCTTCTTTTTATAAACTTCAAAAGGCTCTTTCCCCCACCAAATGCCCCAATAATGCGAATCGCCTTCTGTCATGCTTTCTTTTCGCCCCCATCCTTTGCGTGGCGATGTGGAAACATAGGCTCTTCCTGCATCATGTTGGTTTATAGAAGAAGGTAATATGTCCTTAAAAATCTTTAAATAATCATGCCAAATTTTTGCAGAATCAGCAGTTGTGTAGTTTAATTGTTTTTGCCAGCCCCAATTGTGCCATGCTTCGTCCACTTCATTATTACCGCACCACAAGGCAATACAGGCATGGTTTCTAAGCCTTTTTATATTGTCAATAGCCTCTTGACGGACATTTTCCACAAAAATACTATCTCCAGGGTACATAGAGCCTGCAAACATAAAATCCTGCCAAACCATGATACCATATTTATCGCACAAATCGTAAAACTCGTCGTTTTCATAAATTCCACCACCCCAAACTCTTAGCATATTCATATTGGCTTCTACGGCATCTTTTACTATTTTTTCGTAAGTTTCCTTTGTAGTTTGCGATGGAAAACTATTGGACGGAATATAATTTGCACCTTTTATAAACAAAGGCTTTCCATTTACTTTAAAATAAAAACTTTCGCCAATACTGTCTTTTTCAGTTATCAATGTAATGGTTCTTAGTCCAATAGTATTTTCTGAGCTTTCTATTATTTTTTTCCTTTTAGTGATAGTAGTTTTCAACGTATAAAGATTTGCTTTTCCCACTCCATTGGGCATCCATAAACGAGGATTTATAATATCAATTGGAAATTCTATGGAATTTACACCTTTATATAATACAATTTCCCTTGAAACGGAAATGCTTTTTGTTTCCGTAGCATTAATATTTATCGAAACAGTATCAGGATTATCAGCAATTAGCTCATATTTTGCAATTAGAGAGGCTCTTGCAGAAGAAATATTTTTTTGTACAAAATGTACATTGTTTATTTTCAGATTATTCCATGCAAGTATTTTTATGTTTCGCCAAATTCCGCAGCATACCAAGCGTGGACCCCAATCCCAGCCATATTGATAAGGAGCTTTGCGGGAAAAAGCTCTTTCTTCGGGGAGAGCATAGGGAAGTTTGGATGCAAATTCTTTGTCTCTCAATACTGACGAGTAAAAGACAATGTGTAATTTGTTATTTTCCTTTTTCAGGTATTTCTTACCATCAATTTCCCAACGGCGAAACTGATTATTAGCTGTTAGCAAATGATGCATGTTTAGATAAACATCACAATAAGTGTCTAATCCATCAAAAACGAGATATAAATTACTTTTCGATAATATTTCTTCAGAAACATTAAAATTACACTCGTATTCCCAGTTTTTGTTTTCTATCCATTGCACTTTCTTTTCATTATCTCCAAAAAATGGATCAGGAATGATGCCATTAGCGAGCAAATCAATATGAACACAACCGGGTACTTTAGC
>CAYTJB010000271.1:0-3910 GCA_964437995.1 uncultured Bacteroides sp.
CGTTGGGTAGGCTGGCAAGAAGTGTATGAAGAAACAATTAAATATGCTGTAAAATAATACCGAATTATTGGTATTAAGGCAAGAAAAAATTAAGTATCTTTGAAAAAAATCGAAATATGAGTAAGTGGACTAATTTAAGTATTGAATACGCAAATCAAAGGTCATATCTTGACGATTTGTTTCAAGTATATCCAACAATACCTGAGGGAATTAGAGAAATCAACGAAAAAGTATGGGCTGATGTTGAAATAGCTTTTAAACGTCAAAATAATGATGAACTTATTAAGAAACTCCTCAAGCTTGACTTATTTCCAATTAAGGACAGCTATATTGCATATTTGAAAAGAGATACTTCATCGATAGATAGAAATCCTCGAACCATTAACCGTATTTGTGGAAGAATATATGAAATGGGGCTTGATGTTTTATTTGAGCGTTGTAGTGAACCGAAAGAAACAAATCGTCAAATTGGACCAATGTTTCGTGAATGGTTACGAAAAAAACCACTTGGAATTATTCCCGTTGACTTAAATACTTTTCTTTCTGATAACAATGATGCCATTTTAGATGGAAGTGATAAATCAATGATGAATTTTGCAAAAGAAGAATTAGGTTATACCCACAATAAAGGACTTGATTTTGTTGGTCGTTTTAATGGTAAATATGTAATTGGCGAAGCAAAATTTTTGACAGATTTTGGTGGTCATCAAAATGCTCAATTCAATGATGCAATAAATACAGTTGAAGCTAAAAAAGTAAATGCTGTTAAAATTGCCATTTTAGACGGCGTGTTGTACATCAAAGGTAACAACAAGATGTACAAAAGTATTACAGAAACGTATAAGAACTACAATATTATGAGTGCTTTAGTGTTACGTGAGTTTTTATATCAACTTTAAAACTATGCAGACAAGTTTATTAATTCAGGGAGATAATATTGAAGGACTTAATTATCTTTTAACAGACAAAAAGTTAAAAGGGAAAGTTGATTTGGTTTATATTGACCCACCTTTTGCTACCGGTGGTAATTTTACTATAACCGATGGAAGAGCAACAACAATAAGTAATTCAAAAAGTGGAGATATTGCTTATTCCGACACACTCAAAGGCAAAGATTTTATTGAGTTTTTAAGAAACCGATTGGTTTTATTAAAAGAATTATTATCAGAACAAGGTTCAATATATTTGCATATTGATTATAAAATTGGACATTATGTAAAAGTAATGATGGATGAAGTATTTGGTATCGAAAATTTCAGAAATGATATTACACGGGTTAAATGCAATCCCAAAAACTTTGACAGAATTGGTTATGGAAATATGAAAGACTTAATTTTATTTTATTCAAAATCTACAAATCCTATTTGGAACGAACCAAGAGAAAAATACACCGAAAAAGACTTTGAAAAATTATTCCCAAAAACGGATAAACAGGGTAGAAGATATACAACAGTACCTATTCACGCACCTGGCGAAACCGAAAATGGAAAGTCAAATTGTTCATTTAAAGGAATTTTACCACCTAAAGGTAGGCATTGGAGAACTGATGTAGAAACACTGGAGCAATGGGATAAAGAGGGTTTAATTGAATGGTCATCTACGGGAAATCCAAGAAAAATTATTTATGCAGACGAACGTGAAGGCAAGAGGGTTCAAGATATTTGGGAATACAAAGATCCTCAATACCCAACTTATCCAACCGAAAAAAATGCTAATTTATTGGACTTAATTATTAAAACATCTTCAAATGTTGACAGCATTGTATTAGATTGTTTTTGCGGTTCGGGAACAACATTAAAATCAGCTCAAACCAATAGTAGAAAATGGATTGGTATTGACCAATCGGAACACGCAATTAAAGCCACAATTGAAAAAATTGAAACGATTGAAGGCGACCTTTTTATTGCTAAACCCGATTATGAATTTGTTGTATTAACAGAGGAAATGTCCAATTGCCAACAAAAATTAAATGCAAAAAGACAAAAAGTGTTAAAACAACCTGTATTTCATCAAGTTAACAATGATGTCTCATAATATCATTGCAAATTAAATAAGAATATAAATACAGTTGATAAAACCATGATACAATATCTGCAACATAACCAAATAGATAAAGAAAAATGGGATGAATGTATTGGTAAATCTATCAATGGCATTGCTTATGTTTATAGTTGGTATTTAGACGCTGTTTGCAAAAATTGGAGTGCGTTAATTTTGAACGATTACGAAGCTGTCTTCCCTTTGGCTTTGAATTCTAAGTACAAAATAAGTTATCTTTACCAGCCGAATTTTACGAGATATTATGGCGTTTACTCCCAAACAACTATAACTTCAGAAGATGTAAATGATTTTTTTGATGCTATTCCCAATAATATTAAGTTTATCGAATTTAATATTCACGAAAGTAATAAATTGGAACGTGAGGATTTTCAAACAAAAGAGCGAATGTTTCAATTCATAAATATTAATAGACCGTATCAAGAAATTTTTCAAGATTATAAATACGATGCTCGGCGAACAATAAAAAATGCAGAAAAAAATCTCAAAATCATTGAAAACATTGCTCCCGAAAAAATAGTAACACTATTTAGAGATAACAAAGGCAAACAATTAAAAGAACTTCGTAAAAGTGATTATTTATTACTGCAAAAAATAATGAATGCAGCCAATAGCAATAAATGTGGAATATCTTTAGGCATTACCAATGCAACTAACAATTTAATTGCTGCTGCATTTTTTATCAAATTAAACAATCGTATTATATTTTTGAAGGGAAGTGCTAATGCCGAAGGGAAATCCTCAGGGGCAATGTACTTAATTATAGATTCCGTAATCAAAAACAACGCACAAAGTGTAGAATATTTTGATTTTGGCGGTTCTTCTTTAGACGGAATTGCAAGTTTTAATCATAAGTTTAGAGCAAATAATTGTGTATATTTGCAAGTGAAAAAAAATACGTTACCTTTTATGGTAAAACTAATAAGTGGTAAAAAATAAAACTTAATTTTTATGGTAAACATATTAGGAAATCACAACTCTCTTTTCAACCAATTTATTGCAGAAATTAGGGACGAAATTATTCAAAAAGACAGCATGCGTTTCCGTAAAAACATGGAACGCTTAGGTGAAATTTTTGCTTACGAACTAAGTAAAAAGCTACAATATGAAACCAAAGAAGTAGTTACCTCGCTTGGAATAGCCGAAGTACAATTACTTAAACAGCAACCTGTTATTGCTTCTATTCTTAGAGCTGGATTGCCATTTCATTATGGATTGCTAAATTATTTTGATAAAGCCGAAAATGCTTTTATTTCTGCTTACCGCAAACATGATAAAAATGGCAAATTTGATATTCAAATTGAATATTTAACTTGCCCTGATTTAACAGATAAAGTACTTATACTTGCCGACCCAATGCTTGCCACGGGTGCATCTATGGTTAAAACCTATAAAGAACTAATTACTCATGGGAAACCAAGTCACACTTATTTTGTTTCGGCTTTGGCAAGTGCCGAAGGTATTGATTATGTTCATAAACACCTTTCTAATACCGATGTATCTATTTGGGTAGGTGCTGTTGACGACGAATTAACCGCTCAAGCATATATTGTTCCTGGTTTGGGTGATGCTGGTGATTTGGCATTTGGAAATAAATTACAATTTTAATATTTTTTATAAATTCAAAATTATGAAGCTTTTAATTGTTGAAAATATTAAAATTTCGCTCGAATCTATCCGAAGCCATTTAACAAGAACCATTCTTACTGTGCTTATTATTGCCTTTGGAATTATGGCTTTGGTAGGTATTTTAACAGCTATTGATTCTTTAAAATCAAGTATTACACAAAGTTTTTCGGGCGTAATAGACAAAAGTAATGCTAAAAATTGCTACATCTCTTTATTTGTCTAT
>CAYTJB010000272.1:0-243 GCA_964437995.1 uncultured Bacteroides sp.
AACGCCGAGACGTACAACAGAAAGTTTTTCTCTCAGGGTGCGGCGGTCAAGGGCGTGATCACGTTTGAGGGCGCGGTCCCTCCTGATCAGCTTGAGGCATTCCGCCGGCAGTGGCACCAACAGGTGTCTGGTGTGCAGAACTCATGGCGCACGCCGATCTTGTCGCTGGGCAAGGACTCCAAACTGAACTGGACGAGCTTTCACTCCACCAACAGGGAGATGGAGTGGGGCAAGTACATGGAG
>CAYTJB010000272.1:253-1701 GCA_964437995.1 uncultured Bacteroides sp.
TGTATCAGATCGACCCGATTGAGATCGGATTCGACATTTCTCGCAACACAAGTGGCGCGAGTGGTGGCAGCGGCTTGGGTGGCGGATTCGCCACAGACCGGATCGCCTACTCTCAGGACAAAGGTCTGTCACCTTTGCTTCGCTTCATCGCGTCGATGATCAATGACTATATTATTTGGCGCATTGACGAGGACTTCGAGTTTGAGTTTGTCGGACTCGACGCGAGCGACGAGGGAAGCGAACTTGCGAACGAAGAGAAGGCCGGCACGGTATTCAAAACGATCGACGAGATTCGTGCCGAGCATGATCTTGCACCGCTTCCCGCGCCTGAAGATATGAAGACGATCGGGCAGATCATTATGAACCCGACGTTCGTTCAAGCGCTTGGTCAGGTTGGTGCAGCGGCGCAACAGCAGATGCAACAGGCTCAGGGCGGCGTCGGACCTGACGGCCAGCCGTTAGATCCCAGCGCTCAAGGTCAGGACCAAGGGGACGACTCCGAACCGGATTATGAGGGGATGTCTACTGAAGAACTCAATCAAGAGTTGGCTCGCTTGCAAGCTGAACAAAAGATGGGGCAGGGCCAACCCGGTCAGGCCCCTCCGGGCGGCGCTCCTAAGCCTCAGAAGCCGAGTGTGCCACCTCAGAACATGAAGAAATCCGCACAGGCGAAAGTGAAGAGCCTAGAAATCATCTTGTAGGTCAACGATGCCGAAGCACATGAGTCGCGAAGATCGCTTTATGCAAAAGGTCGAAAAGCACCCGAGCGGGTGTTGGCTTTGGCGCGGGTGGAGCTACTGGAATGGTTATGGCGGATTCAAGATCGGCGGCGCTGGGCATACTTGGAAGGGCGTATGAGAGTTGTTATCGAATGCGAAAGCCAAGATGAGTTTGACGAGAAGCGTGGGTTTCTCGCCAAGGCTCTTTTGGGCGATCAGTTTGATTGCGTGATCAAGGCCAAGGTGAAGACGATTTACAGGGATGAGAAGCCGGCGCTCACCGAACGCAAAGCTCCGATCAAGGCGCAAGCTCAGATCGTGGAACACTGGAACAAGGAGTTCTCGAAGATGATCGCCGCGATCAAGGGAGATATCGCCAATGCTCTTCGTGATTGAACAAGACGCAGATCTCTTCATCATTGAGAAGGGCGTCAAAGGCTCGATGCGAGCCGGCCACAAATACATCCAGCGCAAGGGAATGCCCGGCGCGTACAAGTACCTCTACAAGC
Organism: uncultured Bacteroides sp.; assembly: GCA_964437995.1. GTDB lineage: Bacteria > Bacteroidota > Bacteroidia > Bacteroidales > JACABE01 > JACABE01. The sequence goes on from CAYTJB010000272.1 coordinate 1,482, forward strand.
TGCCGAGCGGTCAATACGTTTGGGGAGATGACCCGAGTGGCCCGCCTGCAAACCACGCAGAGCTACCGAAGCACGACACGCATGGCGATGCGATTCGTCACATTCAAAAGATGCTGAATAAACGGGGAGCCAATAGCCCCGAGGTGGGTAAAAAGCAGAAATTGGGTGGGATAGATAAATTGCCTTGGCAGAGCAATGAAGGGGAGAGCAAAAAGCATAG
>CAYTJB010000272.1:1764-3661 GCA_964437995.1 uncultured Bacteroides sp.
TGAAGGCGACTGGAAAGAAAGAGAGCGAGCTGACTCGTGCCGACGTGGCGCAACACGCGGTGATCGCCGAGGTCAAGAAGTCGAAGAACATCAAGTACCACGACGGTCACGGCACCTTGCATCCGGGTTCGGGAAGCTATCAGCACGGCAAGATCGAAGGCACCAAGAGCGGCGAGTGGTCGGCGTCGACCAAGCATGGTTGGGACGAACTTCACGCCGGCAAGCGCGTCACTGATCTTCTCGACAAGAACCATCCTGAATGGGATGCAAAGCTCAAGGACGCAGGGCACCGTGAGCGGCTTCCGGGCGACCGGGGCAAGCACGACAACTTCCTGAGTGACCCGCGTTACACGCAGGTCGCAGGAAAAGACGTTGACCTGATGGACGTGAGCGACTTCGTGCAGGGATTTGAGTCGGACTTCAAAGAAGACACCAAGGAGCTTGAGGGACACCTTCGCGCGGCTGGGGCGTCTCACTTTGGATCGCGCCTCAAGGATCGCGTGTCGCTTCTTCGCAAGATGAAGACCGAGAAGCTCGAAAAGCGGTCGCTCAACACTGTGACCGATGCGATCGGTGCGCGTGGTCTGACTGACAACATCAAGGGCCAGCAAAAGGTATTGGCCGAGGTCAAGCGGCGTCTCGACATCGTGGAGCTTGAGGACTCGACCGAGAAGGGTCGCGACTCTGGGTATCGGGCGATCCATGTTCTGTATCGCATGAAGGATGGCCGGATCGGCGAGCTTCAAATCAAAACCTATCGCCAGCAGCTTTGGTCTGGGTTCACACACGACAACGTGTACAAGGCCGGCAAGGACGTGGCGGAAGATCCCGAGGTCAAGGACTACACGACGAAGATCTCGAAGTACCTGAACGATCTCGACAAGGGCAAGAAGGAAGACAAGTCGAAGCGTCCCCCTGTCCCGAAGATCTTGTCTGAGCGCGGCATCAAGTTCCCGTGGGCCGAGGTCGATGAGTTCGGACACAAGGAAGCCGCAACGTCTGTCGCCGAGAACAAAGAGAAGGGCGGAAAGTTCTTCGTCGTCATGCGGCGTGCAAACGTCAATGGCGTGCAAGAGAACATGGGCGTCCACGAGTTTGATAATTTCGGTGACGCCAAGCACTTCCGGGATCGATATCGCGAGAAGGGGCACAAGGGCGAACTGCCGATCGGCTATGGCGGATCGAAGACCGAGTTCCTCGACACGTTCCATGAGTATCGTCCGGCTGACTGGGATCTCGTGAAGCACGAGGCCACGCACGCCGAGCTGACGCAGAAGGTGCAACGCCGCAAGCCGGGCTTCGGTGGCGAGATCAAACTGACCAAGGGCGAGAGCGAAGAGCTTTTGAAGCGCGGAAAGTACGCTTTGATCAGCGCCGGACGCAATCCCAACACCGAGCAGAAGATGTCACCGTATGAAGAGCGTCTTCGTGGGTTCAAGCTCGAAGAGAAGCTGATCGACCACGGCTACACCTACACCAAGGTCAAAGGCAAGTACGGCAACGAAGAGGACAGTTTTCTCGTGATGGCGCACGACGCCGACAAAAATCACATTGCCAAGATGGGCACCGAGTTCAATCAGGACAGCGTGATTTACTCAGAGGGCGGCAAGCACGAGATGATTTACACGACTGGCGAAAAGGCTGGTCTGCGACACAAGGGCGAAGGGCACCAACTTCTCTCGGACAACGCCACCGACTTCTACACCGAGCACACAACCAAAGACGGTCAGAAGATGAAGTTCGCGCTCAATTTTGATTTCGACAAACTGGTGAAGGCCGTCAGGTTCTTCATCGAAGACAAGATCGCGAAAGCTGTTTCTTTCGTTGTGGGAGATGAGTGATGGAAAAGCTCGTTGGCGGTAAAGCCGATGGAAAGAAGCAGTCCGACTTTGACCCA
>CAYTJB010000272.1:3671-3903 GCA_964437995.1 uncultured Bacteroides sp.
CACTCAAAAGATCCTGATGTCAGGTGCGAGATCGCGAAAGATAACCTTGAGGAAATTCCCGACTACTATCCCCGCCTCGACAAGATGGAAGCCAAGGCCAAGCGCCAAGGTGCGTCGAAGTCGATGGGTGAGGGTTCTCGTGGTGGGACCGTGATCGGGCACACGCGGTCTGGCAAGCCGATCTATCAGCACGGTTCGCACGAGATGAAGTTGAATCCCGAGGAACATCACG
>CAYTJB010000273.1:0-3825 GCA_964437995.1 uncultured Bacteroides sp.
TTTTTTTAATATTTTCTGTGTTTTACTACTTTTGTCAACTGTTAAACTTCGCTTTCATGAATTTTATAAACCTTACATTAAATGAGTTAGAAAAAAAAACATTGCGTCTGCATGTGTGGTACTCTGCTATTGAAGGTTTTATTGTTGGCATTTTAGCCTTAAATGAGTTTGTTTTTATAAAAAGTTTGAAAGGTAATAATTACCAATTGGGCTTATTGTTCCAATTTAGTGCAGTGCTATACGTTTTTCTGATTTTTTTGAACGAAATTTTGAAAAGAGTAAAAGATAAAAAGAAATTATTGCGTTACACTGCCTTATTTACTCGATTACCACTAATCCTTTTATTATTTTTCCCACATACCAGTCAAGGTATTGCTGCCGAGCCTTTTTTTCATATCTTATTTTTGGCAATTTTTTTCGTGTATTATGCCGGAATGCCTATTATTTATCCTAATATTAATTTATTTCTAAAAAATGCCTATAGAAATGAGCATTTTGGGCGTTTATATGGCTTTGCAACTGCATTAAATAAGGTGGTAATGCTGATAGCTACGTTGCTATATGGTATTTTATTAGATGTAGATAATTTTGCTTTTACATATATCTTCCCAATTGTAGCAATAATGGGTGTTGTATCGGTTTATTTGCTTTCAATGATTGACTTTAAGGAAGATAGTACCGTTGTGCTCATTAAAGAAAGTTTTTTAAAGTCGGTAAAGAAATCTTTTTCGAGCATGCTTGCTATACTTAAAAAGAACAAACCGTACTTGCATTTTGAAGTAGGGTTTATGATTTATGGCTTTGCATTTATGATTTCAGTTACAGTAATTACAATATATTTCGACAAAGCATTGCATTTAAACTATTCGAGTGTAGCTTTTTACAAAAATATTTATAATATTATTGCTATTGCATTGCTACCATTTTTTAGCAAATTAATTGATAGAATCGACCCACGAAAATTTGCCATTATTACTTTTGCATCTATTATGTTGTTTATCTTATCATTAGCACTTACCGATTTTTTTCCTCAAAATGTTGAAATATTTGGTATTAAGCTGTACTATACAATGATACCTTATTTACTATTTCAAAGTATTTTTGCAGCTACTATGTCGTTGCTTTGGAGTATTGGCTCTGCTTATTTTTGCCGAAGTAGCGAAGCAGGCGACTATCAATCATTACATTTATCGCTTACTGGCTTACGAGCAGTTTTTGCACCTACTTCGGGTGTAATTATTTATGAATTATTTGGATTTTTTACTACATTTATGTTAGCTGTTGTGGCGTTGTTAATTGCTATATGTTTGATGTTTTGGTCGTATCGTAGAGATAAAGTTGTTATAGTTAAATAACAGATTTTAATAAATTTGAAAAGCTACAGGCAATTAAAAGTTTTTTCTTACTTTTAAAAAATCTTTTCAAAACAGTATTTTTATTTTAAATCATTAATAATGAATGAGTCTGCTCTAAAAAGTACATTGAAACAAAAATAAAAACAATATATTACAAATTTTGAGTACGTTATAATAATCTTATATATATATTAACTCATTATTAACCAGTTAAATAACTTTACAAACTTTCGACTTTTCAACTTTATAAACTGAACTTATGAATGTAAATGGCAAGCATTATCTTACAATTTGGATGAAAAACGAATGTGTAATAATGATTAATCAAAATCTATTACCTTTTCGTTTTGAATTATTTGAATCGAAAAACTACACCGAAACTTGTGATGCTATAAAAACAATGATAGTAAGAGGTGCCGGTGCTATTGGTGCTGCAGCAGGTTTTGCAATGGCTCAGGCATTTGTGCAAGCTAAAGGGAATATTCAATTTGCTGAAAATGCAAGAAAAGAAATAGAGGCAAGCCGACCCACCGCTCGCAACCTTTTTTATGCTACAGACAGAGTTTTTAAAGCAGGTTGTATTTCAACAGAAAAAGCAATTTCGGAAGCTCAAAAAATTGCAGAAGAAGATATAGCTGCCGGAAAAATGATAGGAATACACGGAAATGCTCTAATAAAAGATAACACAAATATACTAACACATTGTAATGCAGGTTGGTTAGGCTTTGTAGATTATGGAAGTGCATTATCACCTATTTATAAAGCCAATAAAGAAGGGAAAAAAGTGTTTGTATATGTAGATGAAACTCGTCCGCGAAGTCAAGGTGCTCGGTTAACCGCATGGGAACTGCACAACGAAAACATACCTCATGTAATAATTCCCGATAATGCAGTTGCATATTTAGCTTCAAAAGCAAAAATTGATATGATGATTTGCGGAGCCGACAGAATTGCTGCCAATGGCGATACAGCCAATAAAATAGGCACTTTTGAGAAAGCCATTGTAGCAAAGACCTTTGGTATTCCTTTTTATATTGCGGCACCATTTTCAACCTTTGATAGTAATTGCCATTCGGGAGAAGATATTGTAATTGAGGAACGAACAGAAGATGAAGTTTTGTACCAAACCGGATTAAACGAAAATAATGAGTTAACAAAAATTTTGGTTTGTTCGCCGAATAGTAAAGCTTATAATCCTGCATTTGACGTAACGCCGGCTTCATATATCAGCGGTTTTATTACCGAAAAAGGAATTATTCCTGCTGAAAAAACTGCCATCAAAAATATTTTATCATGAACTTTGAAAAAGAAAAACAAGAAGTCGCATTTTTTATGCGCCGTTTATACGAAAGAGGCTTAACAACTTGTTCGGGAGGTAATGTAAGTCAAAAAGTTGGTGATATTATTCTGATTACACCATCGCAAACTGACAAAGGCTATATTCAGGCAGAACAAATAGCAGAGATTCATATAAATGGCGAAAATCTTACACCTCATCTTAAACCAAGTATGGAAACAGCGATGCACTTAGCTGTATATAAAAGCAGAAAAGATATAAAAGCTATTGTGCATGCACATCCCATTACAGCAACAGCTTTTGCTACTACCAATAAAGAAATTAATTGTAACCTTACGGGAGAAACACGTGCTATTATAGGAATTCCTGAAAATGCTCCTTACGCACTAATGGGTACGCAAGAACTTGCCGAAAAAGTAGCCGAAGCAGCTATAAAAGCCAATGTAGTGTTGATGGAAAACCATGGAATTATTACCTTTGGCAAAAATTTATTGCTTGCTTTCGACAGATTAGAAGTGTTAGAAGTAGCAGCCAAACAAACGTTAATAACTCATTTATTGGGAGATAAAAAAGAAATTTCAACAAATAATTTGAATGAAATAGATAAATTGTTTTCTTAAAAATAGTTACAAAGGCAATAAGTTTAATTAAAAAAAATTGTTCCTTAGTTCCTCCTATATAACTCTTTTTAACTATCTGATTATCAATTTTTTTTGTTATTTTTATGCTACTTGTTTTAAACGGGCTAATTGTTTTTCCAATTTTTTAATTTTTTCTTCTTTGAATTTTTCTTGATTATCAACTATCTTTCCTATATCATATTCTGTTTTATTTAATAGCAGAGAAGAACACCACGAAAATTATTATAAAATTAAAAGTAAACTTGCGTTAAAAGAATATGTTTTTTTACATCGGGAGGTTATAGGCATTTTTTTGTATTGGGCAAAGACCTTAAAGATGCAGAAGAAAACTTTATGCGGATAGATATAATGAAATGCAACGGTTTTACGCTCGACGATTTGCCCATTCGCCTTGAATACGACAAAGAAAAATGCAAAAACTGGAGTATGGATACCTACTGCGAAAACAACGAAAATCCAATAAAATCTTACACTCAAATAGTTAAAAATTGTTTTTCCAGTATTTAAGTTTAAGAAACCGAAGATTTATCAA
>CAYTJB010000274.1:0-2985 GCA_964437995.1 uncultured Bacteroides sp.
CATTTTATCCCGAAACTTCGGGATTAAAATGATACTTTTGAAAGCTAATCGGTATAAAGTCTATTATTTTTTGTAAAAATAGCTTTTCTTAACAAAAAAGAAAAAACTTGCTTCAAATAAAAAAAGCAAGTTTTTTTTGGTTGAATCAAAAAAATATATAATTTTGTTTCGTAAAAATACGAAATGAGATGATTAAAAAGAGAAATGAATTAATCAGCGACGAACAAAAACAAATTGCTCTTTTTGCCAAAGCGTTATCGCATCCGGTAAGGGTTTATATTATTCAGCTTTTAGCAAAACAAGATTGTTGTTACAGTGGCGATTTGGCTGAAGAATTAACTATTGCACGCTCTACGCTCTCACAACATTTGACCGAATTAAAAAAATGCGGCTTAATACAAGGCTGTTTCGAACCTCCCAAAATCAAGTATTGCATCAATAAAGAAAACTGGAGTGCATTTAAAAAATTATACATTGATTTTTTGGTGTTTTAATTCGTTGTTTTGCGAAATACGAAATCATTATTAATAATCTTTTATAAAAATAAAAAAATGGAAATAAAAATTTTAGGAACTGGATGTGCCAATTGCAAAACATTGGAAAAATCTGTAAATATTGCTGTAGAAGAATTAAAAATTCAGGCAAAAGTTGAAAAAGTGGAAGATATTCAAAAGATTATGAGCTATGGAATTATGAGAACTCCCGGTCTAGTAATTAATGAAAAGGTAATTTTGAGTGGAAGACTTCCATCTGTAATTGAAATAAAAGAACTCATCGTAAAAAACAATAATTAATTCAAAAATGAAAACACTAAAAATTTTATTCATTGCAAGCATCGTATTTATGTTTGCAGCCTGTAATTCAAACAATAACAAAACAAATGAAAACAATCAGGCAGATACTGTAAACGTAGTAAATTCAGACACAACTATGGTTTCTGATACAGCAAGCAAAACTACGGTAAATTCTCAGCAGACAATCGCAAAACAATCTGTTGTAATGATTTACAATTTTCATGTAACCAATCGTTGCCCTTCATGTATTGCCATTGAAGAAGCTACTACCAAAACCTTGAATACTTATTTTGCAGCAGAAGTTAAACAAGGACGTATTAAACGTCAAATAATTAACGTGGACGATGAAGCCAACAACAAGGTTTCAGAAAAATATCAGGCTTTTGGCTCTGGATTATTTGTAACCAAAGTATTTCAAGGAAAAGAAACCACAACAGACATGACAGGCGATGGTTTTAAATATGCCAAAAACAAAGAAGCAAAATTTATTGAATTATTGAAAAAACAAATCACAGAATACCTTAAATAAAAGTACTTAGAGTGCCTAAAGTACTTATGAATACTTATAAGTTATAACAAAAAGAGAGCAGAAATAATGTCAAAAGATTAATCTTTATGACTTTATAGCAAATAAAAAAATAAAAAATATGAAAAAAATAATTTTAATGATTGCTATATCAATCATCACATCACTATCTTACGGGCAAATTAAAGAAAGTATTACCACTGAAAAAAATATCAATTCAAAGTTGAAATTACAAATTTACTATTTCCATTTGACCAATCGTTGCCATACTTGTACCAACATTGAAGCTGAATTACGTAAAGGTTTGGATTCTTTATTTGCCAAAGATTTGAATGCTGATGTATTGAGATTTGCTGCATTAAATTGCGAAGCAAAAGAAAATGAAGCCTTGGCAAAAAAATATGATGCGTATGGAGCTACATTGGCTTTTACCATTTATAAAGATGGTAAAGAAATAAAAAAAGTTGATTTATCAAACTGGGCGTTTTCTAAAGTTAATAAACCCGAAATATTTGCTGCTGAATTAAAGCAAAAAATTGAGGAAATAATCAGATAAAAGTACTTAGAATGCCTAAAGTACTTATGAATACTTATAAGTGCTGACTTTATGGCTAAAAAAATCAAATTAACTCATTTTCAAATTTTCAAATTATATGGAAGTTTTACAGAATTTATTAGACAACAATAACATTCCATTTTTATCTGCCTTTTTATTAGGAATTATGACAGCAATAAGTCCCTGTCCATTAGCTACCAATATTACAGCTATCGGCTTTATCAGCAAGGATTTGGAAAATAGGAAAAGGATTTTCTATAACGGTCTTTGGTACACTTTGGGAAGAGCCATCAGCTATACGCTTTTAGGTATAATTCTTTATTTTGGAGCCAGTAAGTTTCAGGTTGCCAAGTTATTTCAATCGAATGGTGAAAAATTTCTTGGACCATTGCTAATAATCGTAGGTATTCTAATGCTGGATATTATTAAAATCAAATTTCCGGGATTTAGTGGCTTAAGCGATAAAATCGGAAAAAACAATAAAAGTAACTGGTGGTCAGCATTATTGCTCGGCATTGTTTTTGCTTTGGCATTCTGTCCATATAGTGGGGTTTTATATTTCGGTATGTTAATCCCAATGACAATTAGCAGTGTTTCAGGCTTGTTTCTCCCATTTGTTTTTGCCATTGCTACCGGATTGCCTGTGATAATTATTGCTTATTTATTGGCATTCAGCATTTCAAGTGTAGGTGGTTTTTACAACAAAGTTAAAATCTTTGAAAAATGGTTTAGAAAAGTGGTTGCAGTTCTCTTTATCTTGGTTGGGTTTTATTATATTTTTATTTTCTATTTAAAATGATAGAGGAATTGGAACACGGATGACACAGATCCCAAAAGGGAAACGCGGATTAAACGGATTTAACAAAAATAAAGACTTGATTTTTTATTACTTTTATAATGTAAAAAAATCAGCGAAAATCAGCGTTTCCGGAACGGATCCGTATTATCCGCGTCCTAATATAATTTTCAAATTGATACATTTTCAAATTAATTTATAATGAATTTTCAAATTTTTAAATCAAGACATTTTCAAATTATCGTCTTATTATTACCTATATGGTTTTTAATATATCATAATTTACTTCCATTTACCAATTGGTTGGTTTTCA
>CAYTJB010000274.1:2999-3810 GCA_964437995.1 uncultured Bacteroides sp.
TACTTTAATTATCTTTTTTGTAGGAATCATAAGAACATTTTTTACGCCCGAACGTACTCGCAAAGCGTTGGAAGGTAAAAAAACTTTTACTGGAAATGTAATGGCAGCTTGCTTAGGTATTGTAACTCCTTTTTGTTCGTGTTCTGCAATTCCCTTATTTTTAGGTTTTGTAGAAGCTGGTGTGCCGTTGGGGGTTACTTTTTCTTTTCTGATTGCAGCCCCCATGATTAACGAAGTGGCAATTGTGCTTTTATATGGAATGTTTGGTTGGAAAGTTGCATTAATATATGTTGTAACAGGTCTTTCTATCGCAATTATTGCAGGTTGGATAATTGGTATTTTAAAACTCGAAAAATGGGTAGAACCTTGGGTTTATGAAACCAAAGTTGGGCAAAATGGAATGGATGATGGTAAAATAAGTTTTGAAACCCGCATAAAAATGGGTTTTGAAGCCGTTAAAGAAATCGTTGGAAAGGTATGGATATATGTAGCATTGGGTATCGCGGTTGGTGCCGGAGCTCATGGTTATGTTCCTGAAGATTTTATGGCTACCCTGATGGGAAAATCTGCCTGGTATTCTGTTCCGCTTTCTATATTAATCGGTATCCCATTATATTCCAATGCCGCAGGTATTGTACCCATTGTTTCTGTTTTAATAGAAAAAGGAGCTTCTTTAGGAACTGCCTTAGCCTTTATGATGTCAGTAATTGGTTTATCCTTACCAGAAATGATTATTCTCAGAAAAGTTCTTAAACTCCCACTAATATTTACTTTTATTGCTGTTGTGGGGTTTGGAATTATGATAGTAGGT
>CAYTJB010000275.1:0-1050 GCA_964437995.1 uncultured Bacteroides sp.
AGACACTAAAGCTGGTTCAAAAATTAAAGCTGTGTTGTATAAATTTAGTGCAAATGGTCAAAAAATAATAGTTGCTCAATCAGCAAATTATACAATTTTAGCTTATGATATTCCTCCGTTTGTTCCAATGCAAAATCCACCATCTATTTCGCTATGTTTTACAACTATCTATACTATGCAAAAAGATACAGTATATTATGCAGGTATTAAAGTTTTTGGAGGGACTGATACTGTTAAAATTGCTACGGATAATACAGGAATTCCTCAAGAGGAACAAACCTCACAATATTTTAACCCAATGGAAAACGAATGGTATAGCTGGGAACATGGCAATGTTACTGCTTTGATGATTCGTATAGCTTTTTATCTTGACCCTTTTTATTGTTATTCAGGTGTTGAAGAAATTAGCAACAATATGAACTTATTTTCTTGTATGCCCAATCCTGCAAACTATACTACTCAAATTTTGTATGAGTTAAAAAACAAGGAAAATGTAAATATTCTTATTACGGATATTACAGGCAGAATAGTTCAAACTTTAAACCAAGGCATGCAAGCAAAAGGTAATTATGCGGTTGATGTATACTTAGCTAATTTATGTAGCGGTACTTATTTTTGCACATTAAAAACCACAACCGCTTATGTTACCGAAAAACTAATAATTGTGAAACAATAAAGTTGGCGAGTTCATAATGTTTGTAAAGTTTATAAAGTTCGTAAAGTTTATAAAGCGGCGTTGCATACCATTTAATGTTTTCTTAATTAACAATTAACAATTAACCATTAATAATTAACAATTACCAAAGAAGCGTACCCTTTTATTTCGCCTTTTTCCTTCAACACCACCTTATACAATCCTTTTTTGTAGTCTTTTGTATTTATTATGGTTTGTGTGGCGTTTTTGTTTAGTGATTCTTCATACACCACTTGCCCCAGCATATTAAATATTTGCAGTTGCCCTTGTGTTGTTAGGCTTGGATAAGTTATAGTAGCTTGGGTAGTAGCAGGATTAGGAAAAACCACAAGCTCTACTACACTTTGCTTTACCTC
>CAYTJB010000275.1:1060-1496 GCA_964437995.1 uncultured Bacteroides sp.
GTACCCACAGTATCCCTTAGAATATACAAAGTATTTGATTTAATTTTAATATCCAACTCCTTCTGCATGAAGAAATAGTTTCGTAAGAGAAATATTCCCCAATTATTATTATTTCCTCATTGTTATTAATTTTAACCATACTGGGAAAAACAGCATTTCGTATAGTATCATATTGTTTATCCCAAATAGTGCTACCATCCGATTTGTCTATTTTTAATACCTGTATTTTGAATTCATCAATCTCAGAAGCACCAAATACAGTTTTGTACGAATATGATGTTGCTATTATATAATTGCTATCTTTAGCCAATGCAACCACAGGAATACCATCTCTATTGGGACCGCCTATGCTTCTTGTCCACTCAATATTACCAAGCGTATCTAATTTTAACAACCAACCATCGCCCGATAAATAATTAGGAATGTAAATAGAGTT
>CAYTJB010000275.1:1506-3794 GCA_964437995.1 uncultured Bacteroides sp.
CATGATATTGTTTTACGAAACCCCCGAAACTGTTCACTTCGCTCACGCCTGCTAGAATATAACCACCATCGGGAGTTTGTATTACATTACGTGCTAAATCATATCCTGTTAAGTTATATATTTTTCTCCATTGTTCGTTGCCTAAGCTATCGGTTTTTAGTGCCAATATATTTTGGTCGTAAGTTCCTGCTCCTGGCAATGTGCCTACCAATATAAAGCCTTTATCGTAAGTTTCTTTGCCTTGCTGAAATTCTAAAACTTTAAAAGTAGTATCAGCATATTCTTTAAAAAACAAGGTATCGAAATTAGTAGTAACTTTCAATAAAAAAGCTGTTGCTTGGATAGTATCTTCTTTAACACCCACAACAAAAAGATTATTATCCGATGTTTTTTGAAGACAACCCGAATAACCAAGGTAAAAATTGTTATAACCCCAACCTAAACTTTTACGATAAATCAGGTTGCCATTGATATCAGATTTACATAATGATATCCTTTGTACAGCATAAATAGTATCAATAGTGTCATAAGATATAGCAGCAATGTAATAAACACTATCACCATTCACAATACTCCTACCATATGTCCATAAATTATTAATAGTATAAACATTGTTGAAATATCCAGTTTGTCCAAAAGAAGATGTAAAAAACAAACTTAAAAAGGCAATTGAAGTTGCAATTTTTTTCATAACACACAAAAATAAAAAGTGAGCAAATTCGATATTCCCAAATTTGCTCACATCGTTAATATTATTCGATTGTAATTTTAGTTTGACTGATAACTTTTCCATTGTTGAGCATTATACAATTGTACAAGCCCGAAGAAAGTGCATTGGTTTTAATCAAAATTTGGTCTTTTCGGTTTGTTAATGCAATGCTTTGCAATTTGCGTCCCATGGCATCTACAATTTCTATGACTGCATGATTGATTTCAGCCGTTAATATATATTCCACAATAAAATAGTCTTTGGCAGGATTGGGAAAAACTTTGAGCAAATTATTACATTTAGCAAAAGTAAATATCAATAATACAATACAGATAAGATTTTTGGTTTTCATATTTATAATTTTAAAAAATCATTTTAATTTTCGAATCAATTTCTTTCACAAATATATAAATCTAATGCAAATCATCTCATTTATCAAATAACCATTGTTGAGGTTGAACATTTTTATTGAAAAAAGTATTCATTATTTGTATCTTGCATTCAATATCTGTATTGATATTAATCTTGAATAATTTTAAAAGTATCAGTGCCTTCAATTCTTTCTAATTCGCTGCCTTCGGGCAAATGAAGGTAAGCCAATATAGCAGGGTCGAAATCAGCAATGGTTTCTACTTCAAAAACTTTACTGTTTTTTTCATCATCTACATATTCTTGGGTTTCTGTACCTACCAAAAATCGCCAGCCACTATCGTCTTCGGAATCTTCCTCAATTTCTTCGCGATACATATAGCCTACTTTTTTTGCCTCAAAACTAATTAAATTTGAAACCAAACACAAACCCATTGATGGTTTGTCCGCATGGTTTACATTGTGTTTTATGTTATGTTTGTTCATGTTTTTTGTTTTTATAATTGTTAATTTTCAATATTTACTGAAATTTGTTAAGTCTTTTTCTCCGTAGGAGAATAATGTCAATAAAAAGCAATTCGATGAAACAAATTTTTCCCGTAGGGAATAAACATTTTTTTAATCAATGGGTTTAAAAACATATCGTTCGTCAAATTCTATTTCAAAAACTTTTAAAAGTTCGAGATATTCATCATAAAATGTTCGTTTATGATGATGTTGTTGCTGGTTTTCAATATATTTTGCAATATTTGGTATTTGGGATTTCCCATAAGAAAAAGCTCCAAAGCCTTCTTGCCAAGAAAATTTACCTTTCGCTAATCTGTTTTCATTTATCCATAACGAAGAGCTTCTTTTAATATTATACATAAAATCAGATGGTGCTTGCGTTGGATGCATGCTAACAAGTATGTGAACATGATCGGGCATTCCATTAATAGCAAACGTTTTATGTCCTTGTTGTTCTGTAATACCATTCATATATTTATAAAGCTCAGTTTGCCATTTTTCATTGATTAATGAAAGACGATTTTGTACAGCAAATACATAATGGATATACAATTGTGTGTAGGTATTTGGCATAGTTTGAGTATTTAATGTTAATGCCCTACGGGCAATAATTTATTGATATGTCTTCTTTTTATTGATATTAAAGCCCTACGGGCTAAATAAAATTTTTGTAAGTCTTTATTATTATCCAAATATTGTGCTT
>CAYTJB010000276.1:0-2783 GCA_964437995.1 uncultured Bacteroides sp.
TAGTCAATAATTGCATAATAAAAATTTACAAAATAAAATACTTGTGATTAGAAAAATTATTTAAGAGACCTTTCGAGGGCAAGCATTTTTAAGCATGCAACAGCCGCTTCAACGCCTTTGTTGCCATGTTTACCACCAGCTCTATCAGTAGCTTGTTGCATATTATCAGTGGTTAAAACTCCAAATATAATTGGAGAGTTATAATCTAAAGAAACTCTCATAATTCCATTTGATAGAGCATTGCAAATAAAATCGAAATGGCGAGTTTCGCCTTGAATAACACATCCTAAACATATTACTGCATCAATATCCGGGTCAGCTTCGAGCATCATTTGGGCAGCAGTTGGTAACTCAAAACTACCGGGAACATATTTAATTTTTATTTGATCTTTTGGTAAACCTTGATTAATTAAGGTTTGGTATGCACCATCTCTTAATGCAAAAGTGATTTCAGGGTTCCATTCTGAAATCACTATTGCTATTCGCCAATTACCGGCTTTTGGTATATCGTTAGGTTGATATTCTGAAAGATTTTTTTTCTTTTCAACCATTTTTTTTATTATTTATTCAATTTGCCTTTTGCACGAGCAATATACTTGTCAATTTCTTGAGCATCCATACTTTTACTATACTCCTTTTGAACTCTTTCGTATTGTTTTAAAGCATCTTCCCATTTATTTTGTAGTTCATAAGCCATTCCAGCACGCAATAAATACATTGGTGAGCTAAAATTATTTTTATTTTCGTCGGCAGCTTTCAAATATAATTCAATTGCTTTATCAATATCGTTTTTTTCCATATAAGCATCACCTAACAATCCATTAGCCATTGAGGAAACTATTTGATCTTCGCCTTTAAACGCTTCTAATTTTTCAATCGCATTATCAAAATCTCCATTTTTCATATATATTACACCTGCATAGTATAACGAAAGATTACCTGCCGAAGTAGAGCTGTACTCGTCAGCTACAGCTAAAAATCCTAAATTAACGCCATCGCCATTAAGAGCTTTGTTTAAAGAATCTGCTTCAAAATATCTTTGAGCATTAAACATTGCTGCTTGAGCTTCTCTTCCTTTTGGCTCTTTAATATATTTTGTATATCCAAAATATAAAACTACAATTAATGCTAAACCGCCAATAACTCCGGCAATTATTTTATAATTATCTTCAAAAAATTGCTCTGTACGACTTAATGCACTTTCTACTGCAATTATTTTTTCTTCTGTTTTGTTTTCTTTTTTTGCCATATCTTTTCTTAATTTGAGGTGCAAATTTACATTATAATTTTTAATTATAATACATTTTGTGAAATTTATTACTCACATTTTATTGTGAATAAAAATATCATTGCAAAATAAATAAAAATATTTCTATTTAAACCTTTGACTTAAAATATTATACAGTAATTTTGAAGCTAATAGGTCAGATGATTTTTCTTGAGGATTTGGACATAATTCTACAATGTCGAAACCTACAATATTTGCACTTTCGTTTACTCTATTAATTAATTCTGTTACTTGTCGCCACGATAATCCACCAGGTTCGGGTGTGCCTGTTGATGGAAGTATTGAAGGATCGAATCCATCTAAATCAATAGTGAGATATACATTTTCAGTTAATCTACTTATAACATTTTCAATCCAATTATCGTTTTTCATAATTTTATAAGCAAAAAACATATTTTCCGGAACCATATTAGGTTTTTCTTCAATACACATACTTCTAATACCAACTTGCAGAACGTTACAATATTCTTGAGCACGTCGCATAACGCAAGCATGATTGTATTTTGAACCGTGATAGTCATCACGCAAATCGGCGTGAGCATCAATTTGCAAAACTGTTAAAGATTTATATTTTTCGGAAAAAGCTTTAATAACTCCACAACTAACAGAATGTTCGCCACCAATAGTTACAATATATTTGTTGTCATTCAAATATTCAATGGTTCTATCATAAACTGCTTTAACCATTGCTTCCGGAGAAGAATTTTCGGTAACCGGTTCTGCTGTGTGAATACCTAATTTATATACTTCTGTTTCTGTTTCAATATCGTATAATTCGATGCTTTCGCTTGCATCAATAATTGCTTGTGGTCCTTTATCGGCACCTTTTATCCATGTGCTGGTACCATCGTAAGGCACAGGTAAAATTACAATTTTTGAATTTTCGTATTTTGAATACTCTTCGGGCATATCGCCATAATATTTTCGTGTCATTTATATTGTTTTATGGTACACTGATTTATTAGTATAACTAATTGATTACTACATTAAATTATTTTTCATTAAGTATTTTCTGAAACTCTTCTTTAGTTGGCAATTTACCTTGAAATTCATCAGGAAGTTGTTTGCTTAAAGTATATTTAGCTACTCCAATTGGCTTAGATGCAATTCTTAAAGCATATTCTACTTCTAAATATTCTTTATTAGGAACTAATAAAATACCAATACTTGGCTTATCATCAGGTTGTTTTAATTGTTCGTCAATAATTTGTAAATAAAAATCAAGTTTTCCAACAAATTCTGGTTCAAACTCAATAACTTTTAATTCAACAGCTACCAAGCATTTTAATATTCGATGATAAAAAAGTAAATCAATAAAATAATCTTTATTTCCTAATGATATACGATATTGATTACCAATAAAACAGAATCCATATCCCAATTCCATCATTAAACGTTTCACTTTTTCAACCATTGTGTTTTCCAAAAGCCTTTCGGTAATTGGCTTGTTGATGTCTAAAAAATCAAGAGAATAAACACTTTTAATACATTCCTG
>CAYTJB010000276.1:2793-3748 GCA_964437995.1 uncultured Bacteroides sp.
GTACTACTGAACCAGTTGTTCCTGTGTTGGTCGTGTAAACAACTTGTCCAACCGAATAGCTCGCCGAGCCTCCGCTGCCCGAAGCATCTCCGCCTGTGGCGTTAATGCTTTCTTGTGCTTGCTCCAGCAAATGTTCGGGCAAGGCTTTTGCAAAATTATGTTGTGATGGATGTAGCAAGTATTTATTATACGCATCGGCTTCAATTTGATGTGATAATACTGCACGGCTATAACGGTTTTTAATAGTGGTTTGCAAATAAAATATTCGAGCATTTATATCTTTTACTTTTTGAAGTATCAATATATTATGCCACCATGGTACAGCAAAAACTAATTGTTTGATATTATCTAAATCTGAAGCGGCTTGCTTCAGATTTTCAATTTCTGAAGCAAGCTGCTTCACTTTTATAATTTCCGAACTCAGTTGGTTTATGTTTGAATATTCGTTTACCAACTGCCTCATAAACCATAGGTTACGTGGAGACCAACTTACACCTTCGCCAATATGATAGCTTAAATCTTTGCTCAATTGCTCAACAATAGATTTTCCCCATCCGTATTCTTGTTGCTTTTTAATAATTAATTCACCAATATTCCAATACAACTGATTTGAAACAGTTTGAACTGTTTGCACAGCAACTACACGGTGTTTTTGCACCATATTTACTATTTCGGCAAGAAACTCTTGATAAGCATTGTTATTTGTGTTTTTATCAATATTAGCCATTTGCTTTACTAAAAAAGTATTTATAATAAGATAATTAGTTTAATTAATATCAATATCCAAGTATTTTCAACATTGATTTCCAACTTTGCTCTTTACCAAATAATTTTGGATAAACTTCACCATCTTCATCTTTATCAATTATAACAATTTTGGGTGCAGGAGTTAGGCAATGCTGAATTCCACCATAACCTCCAATAGATTCTTGGTAAGCACCGGTATGAAACAAAC
>CAYTJB010000277.1:0-3693 GCA_964437995.1 uncultured Bacteroides sp.
TTTCTTGGTTCTTCGTCAATAGAAACAGTGCTATTTGTATTTATTTCTTTCAAAGAAATAGATGCTAATAATTGAATCTCATTTGTTTCGCGAACTTTATTTTGAATAATCTTTTCTGATGTGTTTTGATGTTTAACAACTTTGATATTAGCATTTGATGCAAATACATTATTATTTTTTACATTATTTGTAATAATTTTTGTTGATTTTGTGATTGGCTTAACAAATGTGCTCGTTTTATTAGTATTAATAGCAGTTACATTTTTATTATTTATGTTTTTGCTACTGTAAAAATATGTTGTAATACTTGCAAATAATAACAAAGAAGCAGCAATTGATGCTGTTTGATAGATTAGTTTTTTGTTAATTGGTAAATTAAAAACCGAAAATTTCTTTAATTGGCGTTTATTCTCAAAAACAATAGATGTATCGGGCGAAAGTTTTGCTATATTAAATAAATGGTATTCATTGTTCAAAAACGGATGGCGTAAAAGAAAGATTTCCAATTGTTTTTGTTGCGAAATGCTTAAATCTCCTTCAATATTTGCAATAAAAAACTCTTTGTAATTATCTAAATTTATGATAGTTGCCGAAGATGTATTTGCTTTTTTTAAACTTTCTTTAAAATCATATTTTATAGATGTTTCATCTATCAGGCTTATGTTTTCAAAATTATCAAATTCCTCTTTTATATCGGGATTTGCCTCAAGAAAAGCAAATAATTCTTGTGCTTTGCTTTTGCTGAGCGTTCCCTCGTAATAGTCGAGAATATAAATTTCGTAATTTTCTTTGTTAATATTCATAATTATAAAACGCTTTCGAGTTCTCCTATATAATTTTTTAAAAACAATCTTGCTCTATAAATATATACTTTTACTTGTGATTCGTTGAGATTTGTAATTTCGCCAATTTCTTCGTAACTATAACCTTCGTAATCTCTGAGCAAAATAACTGATTTTTGTATTTCGGGTAGCTTTTCTAAGGCTGCATCCAACACTTCTTTTAAATCAGAATATTGGTTTTCGGTGGTTAGGTTATTTAAAAAAGCGTCTTCCAAAACAGTTTGTTTTTTTTCTCTTCTAATTTGGTCAATCATAGTATGATACGCTGTTGTAAACAAATAAGAACGAGCTTTTTCGTAAGAAATATCTGCTACTTTATCCCACATTTTTATAAACGAATCTTGCACAACGTCTTTTGCCTTATCTTCATCCTTTATATTTTTGAGGATAAAGCGGTAAACGCCATCTGAAAAATCATCTACACAAAGATTGTATTCGGTAGTAGTCATTCAAGTATTAATTATTTTCTCACAATTTTTATTATCAGACGAACAACTATTGTAAAAAGTTACAACGAAATTAGGAAAAAGTTTGTAAAGTTCTTAAAGTTTATAAAGTAAAAAAGGATTGGAATGCTGATAAGGCTTATTCCTAAAGAAACGCCCCTGATATTCGCGGATTTGAAAAACTTTGTGTTAATCAGTCCCAAAGTTTTGGTATCGGTGTTCGGGTTTTTTCTAAATATTTTTGCAAAACCATTTGTAATCAAGAAAAAGTTTCTATTTTTACAAAAAATGGTAACTATTAATTTTATGCTAAAAAAATTTAACCCAACTACTACTTCATTTTTTGATTATGACTTACAAGGAAACAGGCTTGTTATTAAAGAACCCAATAGCGGGGCTACCACTACCAAATACAATGCTTACGGACAAGTAACCCAGCAAACAGATGCCCGAGGAAATATTATTGATATGGATTATGATATTTTGGGCAGAGTGGTTAGAAAAACTTTACAGCAAGAAGGTGTTATACACTATTCCTATGATGGTAACCCTCAATTTCCATCACAAAATGGATATATCGGTAAAATTTCGAGAGTAACTGCTACTTGGAACAATGGTTCGCAAATTATAGATGAATTTCAGTACGATAATTTGGGTAGAGAAACAATTACTACTGAAACCGTTGATGGAAGAACATACATAGAAGAAAAGAAATACGATACTCCTGCAAATTGCGGAAGGTTTACCACATTAACCTATCCCGATGGTTTTGCAATTAAACATAAATACAAAAACGGACAATTGCACGAACTTTATAAAGCTGATGATGCTACATTAATTTGGCAAGCCGATAAAGAAGATAATTTTGGAAATACTACCCGATTTATATTGGGCAATGGTTTAGTAACCGAAAAATCTTTTGAAAATACTACCGGCAGACTTACCAAAATATATTCGTACAATAATTCTTCAGATATTCAAAACTGGGATTATACCTACGATAATTTTGGAAACATTGAAACCCGAACCGATAATGTGGCAAACCAAACCGAAAGTTTTGGTTATGATAACTTAAATCGCTTAGTAGATATTTACAATCCTAATAGCACACCTACCAATCATCCTATTGTTTTCGACAATTACGGCAATATTACCCAAAAAGACGGCGTAGGCGATTATGCCTACCATCCTACGCAAATAAATGCTGTTATTGATATAACGAATAACCCTGGCAATATCAATACAGCACAAGATATAACCTATACTTCTTTTAACAAAGTACGGAACATTTACGAAGATGGTGGAACTTATAATATCGACTTTACGTATGGACCCGACTATTCCCGCCGCAAAACCGTTTATACCGATAACAACGGCACTACTATTAAAAAATATTTTGCTTTAGGCAATTACGAGGAAGAAGAAAACAACAGTACCGACGAAATTACCCGCGACCATTACATATATGCAAGCACCGGTTTGGTGGCTATTTATCGTACAATGAACGAAGAATCGGATGGAAGCATGTATTACATTCATACCGACCATTTAGGCTCTTTTGATAGGGTAACTGATTTTTGGGGCAATGTAGCAGACACCTATAGCTTTGATGCATGGGGCAATCGCCGTGATGCTTACAACTGGGAACTACCTGACCCTAATGCTACCACCCATCTTTTTGCCCGTGGCTACACTGGCCACGAACATTTAGACCGCTTTGGCATTATAAACATGAACGGCCGCCTCTACGACCCACTATTAGTCCGCTTCCTAAGCCCCGACAACTACGTGCAAGCACCCGATAATACCCAAAACTTTAACCGTTACAGCTATTGCTTAAACAACCCGATGATTTATACAGATCCTGATGGAGAAATATTTTGGGGAATAATACCTATACTTGTTAAAGCTGCGGTGGTTGCTTCCGCTGTTGATGCTACTATTCAAGGCGTAAGAATTGCTACTGGTTCGCAAACTAAGTTTAACTGGGCTGAGTTGGGCGGTGCTGCTGTTGGCGGTGCTGTTTTTGCAGGATTTGGTTTTGCAGCACCTGCATTTACAAATTCTAATTTACTACTACGATATGCAGGAAAAGCTGCTTATGCTGGTTTATCGGGAGGCGTATCGGCAACCAGTGGCATGTTTGCTCAAGATTTATTTGATAATGGGAAAATAGATTTTGCTGGTTCGCAATATACAAGTGCATTTGCTTGGGGATTTGGCATTAGTGCAGGAGTTTCTGCTCTATATTCTGCTTATGATTATGCAACGTGGGATAGATATTCTCTTCGAGAAAAAATTGATATTATTAATAAAGAGCTTGATTTGGATATGAAATATGGGGATGTCGATATAAAACAGGGAAGAAATTATTATGGTAAAACAGAATCATCTGCTGATTTTAC
>CAYTJB010000278.1:0-3693 GCA_964437995.1 uncultured Bacteroides sp.
GGTTGCGATTCCTTGTTGCGTTAAGGATTGAAGCGGATGTACCATGTACTAGCGTAAAGCCTGACCCGAAGCATGAGGGTAACGCCCTAATTCCAAACTGTTGTAAGTGGTAATGATGTGGTAGTGTATGGATGTTTATTTAATCCTATAAATAATGTATCCCATGCATCGGTAACATGGGTCTTTTGTTGGTCAGGATAGTCGGCTGTATCTTCTTCTTTCTCCATGCTCTTATCTTTCTCAAAGCCATTACGTCCTTGCTTAACGCCTGTTAAGTTCATGGCTAATAGTAAGTATTCATTGTTATCTCGGTTGAAGGTAGGGAATAAGAAGTCTGTATCACCTCTTAATGCTTTGTTGATATATAAATACTTTAAGTCGTGGCGTATTGCTTGACCTATGTATACAGGGTTAACACTCCAACCCATGCGCTCAAAGGCTTGTATTACTGCTTCTGCTAAGCTAATGTTATCAAGAGGAGTCTTCCAAACAGCTGTATGGTCGTAGTAATATACTATCTCATGTAATGGTAAGTGTCTGTAATATTTACAAAAGTTAATTACTAAGTCCTCAATCTTTTGCGGTGTTTTAACATAGAATGATTTAAGGGTAGGCATATTGCGTTGATTAACTTGCCCACATACCAAATTATTAATAGCTGCATTATAATCAAGTGCTATGGCTAATGGTTGTTCTTTATCAATATCACCATCTTTACGACAGTCCTGTTCGCTAAGCTTATCAAAATTGTAATCAGTTTTATCCAGGAATGAATTATCATTAGCAACATAAATATGAATTTTCTCATTTAACGACGAATAAAAACCATTATCAACCTTATTAGCACGTTTATTTAGTACAGATGTACGAAATATAAGTGGAGGCAAATCACGGCGCATATCACGAAAAAACTTTTCACCAAGTACGGCAAGGTTATCAAATGGGTCGGCTTCTTTATATAATACTGCATTTGACCGTAAAACTGTCAATATATTTGATAATTCCTTTATTTGTCGTTGGTAGTGTATTGTATCGGGTTTCTTTTTAAGCTCATAAAGTTCAGCATAAGTAATTTTGATAATATCAATCAATTGTGAGGTTGTAATATTACCAAACTTCTGAATAAATTCCTTAGATAAGCGCAATGGCATATTCTCATACTCAAATAACCATGAACCTTGCTGATTGGTTGGCATATCAGAAGTAAGCAAATAACCATGATGCCATGGACAATCACCAAATAAATGACGGTTACCACGATTAGCAGGTGTTACTTCTTCTTTTATTTTCTGACGATCAAGGTATCGAGCTTCGAAGCCAACAAAATAATCTAAACTCATAGAGTTTGCCGACATATTGCGGTCGAATGATAACATTTGTTGAATACTGCCATTATACCAATGTATAGTATGGTCCCACACTTCGGGTTCGGTATGAGGCATGGCAAAACCTAATCTTTTAGGAGCTTTTTTGCCAATAACATAATGAATATCTCTATAATAGCCGAGTCGCTTTAATGTAGATATTACGGGTGGTAGGGTATTTGTAAGAAGTTTTAAATAAGTAGGTGAAAGTATTGCCCCAACACTCCCTGGCATTGCAAAAACATCACGAACTAAAAATGGTGCATCAACACCTGCCGATTTACCCCAACCACGAGGTGCAATAAGCACATTACTATTAGCAGCAACAGCCATAAACTCTTGCTGTCCTTCGTGGAAGTATATTTGTTTCTTATTGTTCATTAGTCAACAATTTCGGCATCAGATGTAAATTCCTTCATTAATTTACGGCGCAAAGCATCAACATCTTTATCGCCTTTAATTTTAAGTAGCTTATGGTCGCTACTAACTTCCCATTCCGGAACTGCTGCTTTATCAAACGGTAAAGCATCTACATCTTCCTTATCGCAATTGGTATATTTACCAATTTTATCTGCAGCCATTACCATAGCTATTGCGTTTTTCTCTATTTTAGCTATTGCCAAGGCATCTAAGCAAGTTTGTATTACTACATGCCTGTGCCATTCCTTACCAGCATTTTTAATATTCCCTAGCAATGTTTTGGCAACATTAATATCCCAATAAGCCTGTGATTTTTCAATATTAAAAACAGTCTTAAGGTGTGTCACTATTTTACTATCGGGGTCTTGTGGGTTTTCGAGCGAATAAGCAAACGAAGCTTCAATACGCTTCTTGCTTTCCATGTCTTTCTCAGAAAGCTTATACGGCATGTTTTCCTCATTTAAAAACAAACAAGGCTTTATTCTATCAACTGCATCAAGCGTACGTGCCATATTAATCGAGTTCTGAAAGTTGTTGGTCGTTTATATATTTATCGGCAAGTTGTTCAGCCTGTGGGCTACCATCTGAAAAATAATGGCAGGTAAGACGAATATCGTCAAACCTGCCAATTTCTTCATTAAGTATTTGCAGTTTATTCACCTGTTAAGGCTTTTAGGCGTGTTTCTTTTTCAATAAGTTCAGCATTCCAACTTACAAGGTTTGTATTTCTGATATTTACTTTTCGTTTATCAGTTAGTGTTGTAAGTTCTTTAGTAGCACGGTTAATGTTTGTTTTTAGGTCACCAATACGCGACTGAAGTGCAATTGCTTCTTTCGCTGGGTTAATCAACTCTATTGACTTATCATTGGTGCTTTCTTTACCTTCACCAAGCTTGTTCACTGTCCACCAATTGTCGAGTTCAGCCCAAGCTTCAGATTGATTGCTTTCTAATAATAGAGCATGATTGATAGCCTGTTTACGATCGGTATCATTACTTGCAGTTTTAGCCACTTCATGATAATGTGCTATTTCTTTCACCATTGGTTGAATAATGGTTTCGTACTTAACACGCAAATCTTCCGGCAATTCCTCTATGCGTAAATATGGGTTAGCATCAATCTTCGGGAATTGACGTGAAGGCAATTTAATTGCATCTACAGTGATGGGGTTGGCTTTTTTTAAGT
The DNA here is from genome assembly GCA_964437995.1 of uncultured Bacteroides sp. Classification (GTDB taxonomy): domain Bacteria; phylum Bacteroidota; class Bacteroidia; order Bacteroidales; family JACABE01; genus JACABE01. The sequence continues at coordinate 2,970 of CAYTJB010000278.1, forward strand.
CAACTGTTTCAATCTTTTCAGGTATTGGAACAATATCCACAGCTATACGTGCAATATTTGAAAGCTTTTGTTTCAAAAGTTTATACTGTAAGCTATTTGGCTTTGAATCTTTAGCATCCTGAAAAAAATTATCGAAACTTTTATCACTTCGGGTTTTCATATAAAGGCTTAGCCCCTCGTTGTATTTACAATTAGGGTTTGCAAGCCATTGGCGTATTTGTTGTAACATATTTTTATAATTTTATCCAAAGAAATACTTTCGCATATGCAAACCAAAGGACAGCACAACCAAGTATTATTCAGGAATCATATAATTATAATTCATATCCATCCCCATTACATCACTATACCCTTCCGCTTGCCATGCTAAATTTGGAGTAGCCATAAAACACTTTAATTTTGGTTGCACTTTAGTGTATAGCACATCTATTACATTAGCGCTCTCTACATTATTCGTAAGATATTCAATAAGAAAATCAAAGCATTTAGCATTAACGGAATAAGCATGAGTTGTATATAAGTAGTTTGCTTTACGCAAATTATCGGAATATGGCAAAAGAATAGTATCCGGGTGTTTGTCGTTTGCTCCTACATAAAACATGTCCCAATCGTCAGGTAACTGTTTAACTATCTCATCAAACAAGTACATATACTTATCAGAAAACCTAACATCATCTTCTAATATCAGTATATTTTTCAGGTTGTTTTGTTTAGCATATTTTAA
>CAYTJB010000279.1:0-253 GCA_964437995.1 uncultured Bacteroides sp.
GATGCTTATGGTCAACTCCGTGAACAAAAAGACGGCAAGCAAAATGCAGGAAATTTAATGGGTATAACCATGAACTACAATGTACTGGGACAAATAACCGATCGTACGCAGGCAGAAGGAATCACTACTTACAATTATTACACCACTACACCTAATTTGGGTAAATTACAAACTATAGCAGGATGGAATGGAATTGTAGATGAGTTTTATTATGATAGTCATGGCAGAGATTGGACAACAATAGAAAATATTG
>CAYTJB010000279.1:288-3608 GCA_964437995.1 uncultured Bacteroides sp.
AAAAAAAAAATTAAAGAATATGATAATTTTAGCAGACTCGAAAAATTAACTTACCCCGAAGGGAATCTTGTTTTAAAGCATACTTATCAAAATGGACAACTGCACGAAGTTAAAAAATTAGTTGGAACAATAGAAACTCCAATATGGCATGGAGGTCGCCAAGATGTATTTGGAAATTACGATATTTATTATAGTGGTGCATTATCTTCAGGGAATTATTTAGGAACATACAAAACGTATGATGCAAATACCGGACGATTAAACTGGATAGGCACAGGTTTCCCAATCCAAAGCGGTTTCGGTAATAATTATGATGTTCAAAATTTATCGTATTCTTATGATGCCCTTGGCAATATGAGCTCTCGTACAGAAACCTGTTTAAGTTGTCCACAATCACAAATTGGCATTGCTCCTTTTCAAAAAGAAACTTTTACTTACGATCCATTAAACCGCTTGCAAACAATAAGTTACAGTAGCAGCCAAATTACTACTCCTGTTACAAAAACAATGGTTTACGATCCTTTGGGTAATATTACTCAAATGCCCGATGTTGGCGATTTTTCTTATACACACCCTGTCAAACTGCATGCGATTACTCAAATTGAGAATAATCCTGCTACTATTACTACCAACCAAAACGTAACCTATACTTCTTTTAACAAAGCATTGCAGATTGTAGAAACTAATAGTAATATCTTTGAATTTTCTCCTGACAATATAATCGACTTTACGTACGGTCCCGATTACACCCGTCGTAAAACAGTTTACCAAACATCCGACGGTTCAGCAAATATTACCAAATATTACGCCTTTGGCAATTACGAAGAAACCTATAATCAGGAAAGTGGTACAACACTTAAAGACTACTACATATACGGTGGCGATGGCTTGGCTGCCATATATCGCTTAGACGACAATGCAATTGGCAATATGTATTATATCCACAAAGACCACTTAGGCTCTTTTGATAAAGTAACCGACAAAAATGGTGCTATAGTAGATAGCTACAGTTTTGATGCATGGGGCAACCGCCGCGATGCTAACAACTGGACAGCTCCTGACAACGTTCCCCACCTTTTTGCCCGTGGTTTTACCGGACACGAACACCTTGATATATTTGGTTTAATAAATATGAACGGCCGTATGTACGACCCACTATTGGGACGCTTCCTAAGCCCCGATCCATTAGTGCAGGCACCCGATAATCCTCAAAACTTTAACCGCTACAGCTATTGCTTAAACAATCCGTTGCGTTACTTCGACCCAAGTGGGTTTGAATATTATGACGAGTATGATATGGAGTATGATGGTTGGGTAAGAGATGGGATGAGTGTAAAATGGGTTGAAGGCGCTGATAAAGACACTAAAGGTTGGTTGGGAGAATCTTTTTACTTTAACGATCCTTTTGGAAACAATTGGTTTTTTGATTCAGATGGACATTATAGGAATACTACATATGACAATTTAGCTATTATTGAAGACTGGCGTATTTACGGAGAATTTGATGATCATTCTCAAGATATGGATGATAATAAAAATTCAGAGCAACCTGCAGGAAATTTCACTTATGGTGATCTATCAGAATCTTTTACTCATGAACGTACAAGTAGTGCTAAACATCAATTACCATCACAAGATGGTAGTAGTCCTGAAAATGGTGCTCTTGCAGAAATGTTAAAAGCTCTTAAAGATTTCATATTTGGAAAAGATGATTCAGATAAAAAAGTTGATACTAACCCAAACAATAATTTACCCGATAATCATGAAAAACTTCCATATGAAAAACTTTTTGTAGTAGATTCTCTTGATTGGTTTGGTGCAAATTCTGATTCAATGATGCTATATGTTGGGCATGATACTTTATTTAGATCAATTTTTGATAATAGAGAGGATTGGAGAGGGGATTGGTTGAGACATTAAAAAACATAATTTTGAGAGCTTTAATAAATTAATATAAAAGAACATTATTGTATGAAAAAGATAATTGTATGTTTATTTTTTGCATGTATTTTAGTTAGCTGTCATAAAACAGTAAAAAAATATTATGATACTGGCGAATTAAATTATATATACCAAACAAAAAACAATGTTGCTGATGGATATTATAAAGAATATTATAAAAGTGGAAAGCTAAAAGTTGAAATAAATTTTATTAAAGGCAAAGCAACTGGCACTAAAAAAGTTTATTTTGAAAATGGAAATGTAGACTGGGAATCATTCTATATAGATGGAAAACGAAATGGATTTCAAAAAGGCTATTTTGAGAATGGAGCATTAAAATATAAAAGTTATTATAAAGATGACAAGCAAAATGGTTCAGATACTAATTATTATTATAATGGCAAAATTGAATCAACTTGTGAGTTTAAAATTGACAAAAAAACTCGAGAAACGGGTGAACTTAGAACCTATTATATTGATGGAAAACTCAAAAATTATTCTGTAAAAAAAAACAATAAAGTTATTTTCCAAGAAAAATATAATGAAGAAGGCAAAATGATAGATTATTTTAGATATATAATTTTTACACCATTAAAAGATACTGCCATTTATTTAGGAGACAAATTTTTGAGTAATATAAAAATATTTGGTCCCGTAAAAGATAGAAATATAATTATTATTTATAAAATTTTAGATGAAAATAAAAAACTGTTATATAGTGATTCAAAAGTATTAGGAAAAGGTAAAAATGAAGAAACTTTATCTCTTGCCCCCAAAAAAACTTTTTATATATATTTTGAAATTTACGATGGTCTTGAAACAGGCACAGTAACAAAGAAAGCAATGAAAAAAGTTACAGTTATAAAAAAGAAAAAAGATCTAACATAATGCTATGTTAGATATATCTGTTATTTACGATAGAAATTGCTTATTGTCTATATTAGTTGATAGCAATGTTTGCTTGTGTTTTTTTGATGATAACAACAATAAAATAATAATTCAAAAAATAATTAGGAATTAGGAAAAGGTGATAGGGCGAAAAAGCGAAAAGGGCGAAAACGGTTAGCTACAAAGCAGGGATTGACCTCAAGCAATTTACGCCACAAAACAAGGCTTTAAAAATAGCGGTGGCTTGTGTAAGCAATACAAAATTGCGAAGTAGTAAAGAAAACTAAATGCAAATAAGTTTGTTTCGCAATTTATAGTATTGCGTAGCATTTTTAAAGGCGTAGTTTTGCAGTAAATGGCTTGCAGTCTTGAATTTTTGTTACTTTTGTTTCAAGACAAAAGTAAAAGAATAATAAATAATGAGATGCTTCCTACGTCAGCATGACAAAATGAAGTTTTGTAATCTAAAAAACCAAATATTAAAATCAAAT
>CAYTJB010000280.1:0-3583 GCA_964437995.1 uncultured Bacteroides sp.
TAATAAATATTTGTATCAAAGTAGGGGTGAAAAATGTGTTTTTTTGTATTAAAGTGTGGGTGCGACTTCAAGTCGCACCCACACTAATTTAAAACTAATTGCACTAATTTTAAAGTAACCAGATATTCATCTGATGACTAAAAAATAATTTTGCTATAAATAATTGTTATTCAATTAGTCATCTGATGAATTGCAACAAAAAACTTCATATTAATGTTTGATTTCAAATTTAGGCAAACCTGACAGCGTGCTTGCACCTGACAGCGTCAAAAAAGAGAAAGAAACCTAATGTCTTGTTGAAATAATAGTGAGCAGATTATTTAACGTCAAATCTGTCAGGTTTTTAAAACCTGACAGATTTAGCTAAAAAAAGTGAGAGGGCAACTCTAAGCCGGCCCTCCCACTAAAAATTCGACCGCAAGCGGTTTTTATAATAGCTAAAAAGTTCTAACGGCACGAACATGGGATGGATTGCTCTTACCAGTGAGTCCAGAGTTGCCAGGGCCCATTCCGTAAGTGAAGAACTCATAGTAGGTACTGTTATACTCCGACGACGACAAATAAGAATTACTGGAAAAACCACCCAGACTTTGGGCATCTAAGTTTACATACATTAATCCCAACTCATCTATCGAAGGTAAATACCAATCGCTATAGGTGTTTAATACCAAATCGTAACATATTTTAGCAGCAATACCTGCTGTAGTACAACCTGCAACTATAGCATTGGTATTGGCATTACCAGTATTTAGAGCAGTAGAAGTACCTCCAATAGTGGTTCCATAACAACCCCATGCTGCCGCAACGCTTTGGTCACTTGGAGCACACACTAAACCATGTGCACTTCCATCGTTATAAAATACTATACCACCGCCATAAGTAGCGCCAAATAAATAACCTGAATTAAAACTAATCTGATTTCCATAGCCAGTACCTGCATTGTTAGTGGCATAAGCTCTTACATAATATACTGTATTAGGTAATAAAGCCATAGTATCCGTAAAAGATTGACTTATATAATTAGCAATAGTTGGGGTAGTACTGGTACTCCAGCATAAACCTTGTGCTGTTATTGTGCTTCCTCCATTATTAGTAATATTTCCTCCTGCTTTGGCAGAGTTACCTTTTACATCAGTAAAAGTTGAGGTAGTAAGTGTTGGTAACGCTATTGTAGTAAAATTTAATTGGTCGCCATAAGAAGTACCAATGCTATTGGTGGCATAAGCACGAACATAATAGGTTGTGGCAGGTGTTAATCCTGTTAAATTAGAAACAAAAGAACCAGTGCCACTACCGCTTGCTATTAGAGTATTTGCTGTGGTTGGCGATGGACTTGTACTGTAACAAATGCCACGAGTGGTAACTGGTAAACCTCCATCATAAGTTACATTTCCTCCAGAAGTTGCAGTTAAGGCTAATATAGAGCTAATAGCAGTAGTGGTTAATTGAGGGGCAGAATTAGCGGTAGTAAAAGTCATATCATTGCTATAAGTAACATTAACAGCATTTGTAGCTTTAATTCTATAATGATATGTAGTAGCAGATTGCAAGCAGCTTGTTAAATCGAGAGTTACAGCAATATTGGAAGTCCCTGTAACGGGGTTTTCTGCGGCAGATACATTGCCACCATAGCTTGTAGTTAATCCCCATTCAAAAACTACTGTAGTGATTAATCCTTTTGCATTTACAGTTCCATTTAAAATTGCCGAAAACGATTGAATACTTGTGGCTGTTTGTACAACGGCTGTGGGTGGAAATAGCATAGATGAAAATTTAACAAAACTACCTCCTGTTAAGAAAATAGTATCATTCGAACTACTTAAAATCTGGGCTTCTGATGAAATAAATCCGGAATTATTCGCAAGTTGGCTGGTTTGTGTTGGAATAGTTGGTTTGTTTAATAAATCATTGTAATTACCTGTTGTTGCAATAGTAGAAAAGTTAGGTTTTCCTGTTATTTCGCTCCAAGCTGGTACATAATTAATCGGACGATACAATCCTGCATGGTTACCCCAACCAAAAGCAGTATTCCAGTTGGTAATATTGGTTGCAGTTATTCCATGAGATGGATGTGCTGCAAATATCGGATCGGTTTCAGTATAACTTGTAGTTCCTGCATTTTCAGCATACAATGCATAAGGCACCGAAAGCAGTTCGGAAATACCCATAGTAATAAAGTTGGTACCATTGGCAATGTCCAACTCTACTTTCACAAAATAAGGACCATTCCCCCAATTAATAGTATTCATAGCACCTGAAACAATAATGCCATTGCCAATTTCCAGATTTACCAAACCAAAATCGTTTGTAGTTTTCGATTGAGTTTCACTATATGCAACAGTTCCAGTTGCACTTCCTTGTAAAAGCGAAATTCTAAAAGCTACTATCTGATTCTGAATAATTGCACCTGCACTGTTTCTAACCACCGTTTGGTATTTAAACATTTTGGGCGATTGTGCAAACACAGTAGTAAGTTGTAAGCTAAAACTTAAAAGTAGAAGTAATACTAAATTTGTAAATTTTCTCATATTGTTTTGTTTTTATTTGGTTTTTTGAATTTTGAAATTTTGTAAACTTATGTTGCCTTTTGTCATTACTTTTAATAAGAAAGTTCCAATAGGGTAAGTAGACATATTCAGCCTATAATCATCTTGATTGTAATTTAAAGTATAAAGTTTTTTGCCTTGCAAATCATAAAGTTCGATAAGATAACCGATGCTTTTTTCAGTCAAAGACTTAATAGAAATTGTAATGAAATCAGTAGTTGGATTTGGAAACACTTTAATTGATACATCTTTATCCTTAATTTCATCAACAGCCACTATATTGTAGTGCCCTTGCTGAAAACCTTGCGTTAAAATGTTGTAGGTTGAAGTATAGGTTTCTGTAATACTTTCACCCATAGTCCAACTCAATGAAGGAGACAAAGCATTGGGTTTGAAATAATTACCCGAAGAAGTTATTACTTCTGGTTGGGTGGTCTGGCTAAAAACACTTCCAAAGCCAAACAGCATAAAAATCAGTAAAGTTGTTTTTTCCATTTATTTATAATTATTTATTTTTTCTATTCTTTTGGCTTTTTGGTTACGCCCCGTTTTTTATAGTGGTTTCTGGTCTCCACTTTTATTGCTATAAAGCTTAAATTTTACACAAGTGCAAAATATAATTATACAAAAATATATAAATATATTTGAAATGCAAAATTATATATTACAAATGTGCATAAATTATTAAATACATAATTTTGCTATATTGCTTGTTGTAATCATACAATTTCTAATAATCCGTAAAAAATAATTATAAAAATTTTCATTGTTTTTTGTGTATTTTGCCTCAAAGTTCTTTCAAGTCAGTTTATATTTAATTGATTTATACAAAATAAAAAAGGGTGTGAACCTCTGCTTTGATATTCAACTGCTGAAGGTACGACCAAGCACCCGGCATAAATTGAAATAAGCAAAAGGAACACACCCTTTTCAGAGTGCGTTCACTTCAACTATTTCTCTTATGCCTTATAAATTGGTCGTTTTACAGCAGAGAAATACTTTTAGCAACGCTATTTTTTACTATGTTTTTTCTACAT
>CAYTJB010000281.1:0-3579 GCA_964437995.1 uncultured Bacteroides sp.
CATGTAGCAAAAGCAGAAACTGCAAAAGCGTCAGTTAATGCATAAAATTTTAATGCCGCACCGACAACCATTGTTAATCCTGCTGTGATTAACGTAAAACGAATTCCCATTTTATCCAAGATAATTCCGGAAAAAATTAAAAAGAATGCAAAAACATTCAAGAAAAACTCGGAACCACCAAGCATACCAAATACTTCCGGTGTCCATTTGTATATTTTTTCAAGGTCTGTTTGTAATGGGGCTACCACATCTACAAAAAAGTCCGCAAAAAACATGGTTGATGATATCAACGCTAAGGCGATCCATCTTAATAACCTTTTTTATTAAAAAAACTGTGTAATTTTATCAAAAAAATCTGTTTTATGACAATTATTGAATTTACCGACGAATATTTTATGCGTGAAGCATTGAAAGAAGCACACTTAGCTTACGATGACGATGAAGTTCCCATTGGAGCCGTAATAGTTGCCAATGATAGAGTAATAGCAAAAGCACATAATTTAACGGAAAGATTAAATGATGTTACCGCTCATGCTGAAATGCAAGCTTTTACAGCAGCTACTAATTATTTGGGTGGCAAGTATTTAAAAGATTGCACGTTGTACGTTACATTAGAGCCTTGTGTAATGTGTGCAGGAGCTTCATTTTGGGCTCAAATAGGCAAAATTGTTTATGGTGCTAAGGACGAAAAACGTGGCTTTTCTATATATAATGCCAATATATTACATCCTAAAACTATTATTAAAGGAGGTGTAATGGAAAAAGAATGTGCCGAACTTATCAGCACTTTTTTTAAAAAGAAAAGATAATTTTTTCAGTCATAGCTTCACTTTAAGTGAAACTATAATTACAAAAACGGATTATTTATCTTTTCATGTCCAATGCTTGTTTCTTGTCCGTGACCGGGATATACAGTATAATTGTCGGGTAATAAAAACAGTTTCTTTGTAATACTGTGATATAAAGCGTCAAAGTTTCCAGTTGGCAAATCAGTACGTCCTATGCTTTCGTGAAAAAGCACATCACCGGTAATTACAAATTGCTGAGCATGATTTACCAAGCAAATACTGCCATCGGCATGCCCTGGTGTGTAAACTACCTCTAATTCTGAATTTCCGAAAGTAATTTTATCGCCTTCCTTAATAATATTACTCACTTTTGCTGTCGCTTTCAAATTAAAGCCATACATAGCTGCCTGAGCAGTTGCACTTTCCAAAAAACCTTTGCTATCAGTATGAATACTCATGCCAATATTGTACTTTCTTTCAACAAAAGCACTTCCAAGTACGTGGTCAATATGACAATGCGTATATACCTGTGCTATAGGTGTTAAATTTTCTTTTTCGATATAATTTGCCAATGCAGCATCTTCGCTGGCATCGTAATTAGCAGCATCAACAATAATACATTCTTTGGTTTCGTCAAACAATAAATAAGTATTTACTTGAAATCCGTTGAAAATAAATTTTTTAATGGTAATCATAAATATATTTTATTGGTTTTGAAAAAAATTTACTTTTATAATCAATAATTTACAATAGTTTTAGTATTTTCATTAAAAAAAACGAAAGAGTTTTTCTAATTTTATTTATTATTTCTTGAATGTTTACTCTAATTCTGACCTCAAAAGTACAATTTTTGACCATATAACAAACATCAAAAAACACTATTGTTTTAGGCTTGGTATAATTTTTTTTGATAACACCAAAAAAGAATAAAAGAAAGCAAAAAACGTTACCCCTGCTTGCGATTCAATAGTATCTTCGTTAATCATTGATAAACAGATGATTATAAAAAAGCACACAAAACAAAAGTCTTTAAATGAATGATTTAAAAAAGCAGGACAAATCAACGCAAACATAAAAACAAGAAAGCCAACCAAACCAAGTGCCGAAAATATAGATAAATATTGATTGTGAGCTCTTAGTTTCTGATTAGCCAAATCCGATTTCATTTCTTTTAGTTGCTTATCGTAAATACTAACCATATCACCTGTTCCAACACCAAACCAAAAATTATTTTTGATAATTCCTATTGCCGCTTTCCAAAGTTCAAATCGTTGAAATATTGAGTAACCTCTTGTGTTTCCGGTAATCGTAAAAGAGCTGTACTCAAATAACACCTTGTATATTCTTGCTTTCAAACCTGAGTTTTGAAGATAAATGGTATTTGAACATCCGTTTTCAATTGATTTTATTTCTACGTCTGATAAAGCTTTTACCCCATCTGCATCTTTACGCAATCCTTTTGAATTTAAAAAGCGGGTTAAAGTATATGAAATAATTTGTCCCATTTTATCAGTGCTATCAATATTAATTTTGCTCCTTTCTTCCCATGCACTTTTTAATTCGTCAGAACAAACATACAATCCTATATAATTCCCGTTTTCAATACCATAGCTTATAGAATCGTGGCAATACAGATTGCCTCTTGGTGTATATTGTTCTAAGTTGGCAGTGTTTTCTTTTTTAACTCGAAAATAGGTATGAATTGTATTTTGTAAATATATAAAAACAGAAAGCGATAAAGCAATCAATAAAAATAATGCAATAAATTTATATGTCCATTTTTTTAGTGAAATTATAATATAAACTAATAAAAGTATGAATAAAATAAACAGTATAAATATACCCGAAAACGATTGCAATATAAATAAAAAATATACAAGCCAAAGCAATAATAAGCTAATAAGCCATTTTTGGGTAATCGAAAGTTGAAAATCTTTGAAAATAAAATAGAATAAAATACAGATTGCCAAACAAATATCTAAGCTAAATCGGATGTGAGATATAAATATTGAAATTTGGCGAATATCGTTAAACTTTTGCGTAAGATAGGTGTAATAACAAGCAAGAGATCCCACAAAAACTGCACCCACAAAAAACGACAAAATTAATCTGAACTTCTTCCCATCAATTATTGGCGATGTGCTAATAATTAGCGGTAATAAAATGATTGGGATTTTTGTACGTAAATCTTTAAAAGCGTAATTAAAATCGGATGTGTAGAGTAAGCCAACAACATGCAATAGAAATATTGATGAGAAAATTAAAGCGGGTTTGTTGGCAAAAAATGTTTTTATTTTATTTAGTATATTTTTGTCAAACAACCAGTTAGCAAATAATATTATTTGCGAAATGCTCATCAAAAAATTAGAAAGTGGAATGCCAATAGCTAATAAAATTAAACCAAATAGGTAGATATTGTTTCTATTCAGCGGTTTGTTTATAAGCATTTAAAAGTAGGTGTATAAATAAAATAATTAAACGAGAAAAAGCTGAATTTATTTTTGGTCTTTGGTTTTTTCAAGTAATTTTTTATACTTACTTGTATCATTTAGCAATTCAATAGCTTTTGTAATTTCAGTATCATCGGAAAGCGAAGCTTCTATTCTGCCTTTTTGGTAAAAATATCGATTGGCTATTTCCGATTTCAATAACGTTTTTATTTCTTCTTTGTTTTTAATAAGATCAGCATTTTTGTCGTGTATAAGCTTGTCTTTTAGTGCTTGGTATTCAGATTTTATAGCATCAAAATATTTTTCTTTTTCGGCAATATCTTTCAATTCGGCAATATTTT
>CAYTJB010000282.1:0-211 GCA_964437995.1 uncultured Bacteroides sp.
ATGGAACTGATTAATCGAATGAAAAAAAGATTAATTGAAACACAAGAAATCCAAAATATACTTATAAAATCCTTAAATAAACCAAAATCAAGGATATTAAAAAACCTAGAATCATTTAGTGATATCCATTTCCCTGAAATTAACATTACAAATAGTTTAAACGAGTTATCTTCCAAATTAGAATTAATTATTTCTCAATGTGAAATTAAAA
>CAYTJB010000282.1:247-1456 GCA_964437995.1 uncultured Bacteroides sp.
CATTTAATTTTCAGAAATGATTTGTCAGATTTATTAGAAAGTTTAACAGCTTATTATGATAATTTAGCGAATACAAATATTATTCCTAGAATCAATGAATCTCTTGATCGCAATAAAGTGTTACTTTTAAATATTATCTATGAAAAACTTTCTCAAAAAATACTCTTTGAAACTGATTATGAAAAAGTAGCAAAGATAGAAATTTCCTTTCCTGAATTTGAGTCAAAAAAAATAACATCAATTCGTGGAGATTATGCAGAAATAAATTATTTTGTAAAAATAAAATACAGTTTTATAGTTATTCCTACAGAATTCGAAATTTCAAAACAAATATTTGAGGATAATTTCAAACCTCAAAAGATTTCAGGTGACCTAATAATTCCTATAGATTTAGAAATATATTTTAATTCATTTGATGATATTAAAATAAAACGTATTAATTCAACTCAAGTAATAAAAATTGGATAATAATAACTAAGTTGTGTGAAGTTACAAACTTTGCACTAAAAAGGCCTAATCCAATTAATCGTAGTGTCCTCGCTACGATGCTGATAACCAATAACACTACCCGATTAGCCGATATATGGCTTATCGGGTAATAAATAAGCTAAAAATAACCCGATAAACGGAATATCCGTTTATCGGGATTTTAAGAAATCGATAGATAAATGGATTGTCAAGGTTATAAAACAATAAAGCCCATTAACATTTACGTTGATGGGCTTTTTGCTGTGATCATGCTGGGATTCGAACCCAGTACCCACCCGATTAGCCGATATATGGCTTATCGGGTAATAAATAAGCTAAAAATAAAACGATAAACGGGATTTTAAGAAATTTAAACAATAATTTTAATGTATCTTTTTTTTAATTTTATCGTAAATGTATTACCTTTGATAAAATAAATTCTAAATTTAAACAATAATCAATAAAAAGGAGGTCAAAAATGCGACTTAAAAATTTAAAATGTTATTTAGTTCTACTATTTGTTATAGGATTTACAGGATTACATGCTCAAGAAGCAATCCTTACTTCAGGAGGTAATGCTTTAGGTAGTGGAGGCTCTGCAAGTTATTCTGTTGGGCAGCTTGTTTACACAACTAATAATGGAGGAGCAAATGGCTCTGTAGCCCAAGGGGTTCAGCAACCATTTGAGATTTCTGTTGTAACGGGATTACAAGAAGCTAAAGATATTAAATTACAATACTC
>CAYTJB010000282.1:1466-3530 GCA_964437995.1 uncultured Bacteroides sp.
CGGTTTATCCAAACCCAACAAATAATTTTTTGATTCTAAAAATTGAATCCAAAATGCTTTCACAATATATTACATCTCTTTACGATATAAACGGGAAACTTTTAGAATCTAAAAAAATTGAAACCAACGAAACTACATTTTCTTTGGAAAATTTTGTTCCTTCAACTTATTTTTTAAAAATAATTCAAAATAATAAAGAAATAAAAACATTCAAAATCGTTAAAAATTAAAACATTATGAGAAAACTATTTACAATATTAGCAGCAGTTTTATTAACTGCAAATGTGTTTGCTCAAGCACCACAAAAAATGAGTTACCAAGCAGTAATTCGCAATAGTAATAATATTTTGGTTACTTCAGCCTCGATAGGAATGCGAATTAGCATTTTACAAGGTTCAGTAACAGGAACAGAAGTATTCAAAGAAATTTACAACCCTAACCCTCAAACCAATGCCAACGGATTAGTAACAATTGAAATTGGTAGTGGAATCCCACTAATAGGAACATTTGCTTCTATTAATTGGGCAAACGGGCCTTATTTTTTAAAAACAGAAGCTGACCCTGCTGGAGGTACCAGCTATAGCATAACTGGAACAAGTGAATTGTTAAGTGTTCCGTATGCTCAACATGCAAAATTAGCCGAAAATTTATCAGGTGGTATTACCGCTTCGCAAATTAGCGACTTCCAAACAAGTGTAACTAATAATCCTACTGTTTTAGCAAACACTACAAAACTTACAGGAATTGCAGATGGAGCCGAAGTTAATGTAAATGCCGATTGGAATGCTACAAGCGGCGATGCACAAATTTTAAACAAACCAACTACAGTTGCAAGTTATGGAATTACAGATGCAGTGATAACTTCTGGCGACCAAACCATTGCAGGAAATAAAACTTTTACTGGAGCAATAATTGGAACTCTAAATGCGAATAACACTAAAGTTTCTAATGTGGCTACCCCAACATCAAGTCAGGATGCAGCTACAAAAGCTTATGTGGATGCTTTACAAAGTCAAATTGCAGCGTTGGAAAATAATCTTATTAATGCAGGAATAAAAGTAAGAGACATTGACAGTAATATTTATAATACAGTAAGAATAGGAACTCAAACATGGATGAAAGAAAACCTAAGAGTTACAAAATATCGCAATGGTGTTTCAATAGGCACAACAACTCCTGCTACATTAGATATTAGTCCTGAAAGCACACCTAAATACCAATGGGCTTTTAATGGTAATGAAAGCAATGCCGCTATTTATGGAAGACTTTACACTTATTATGCAGCAACCGATAGCCTCAATATATGCCCTGTAAGCTGGCATGTTCCTACAGATGCTGATTGGACAACATTAACGGATTACCTCACAAACAATGGTTTTGGTTATCAAGGAAGTGGAAACGATATTGGAAAATCTATGGCAGCAACATCTGGTTGGAATACCAATGCAGTTGCAGGAAATGTAGGGAATGATCAATCAAGTAACAATAGCAGTGCTTTTACAGCACTACCAGGTGGTAATCGTGATTATGCTGGTGCTTTTTTAAGTAGTGGCAATTTCGGTATTTGGTGGAGTTCTTCAGAATTCAATTCAGTAAGCTCATGGTATCAATACATGTACAACAATAATAATAATGTAGGAAGAGGCAACGGAAGCAAAAGCTTAGGCTTGTCTGTTCGCTGCATAAGAGATTATTAGACTTCTTGTATTTTTCTTGAAACATTCTATAAAAAGCCCATCAAACAATAGTGTTGATGGGCTTTTTGCTGTGATCATGCTGTGATTCGAACCCAGTACCCTCCCGATAAAATCGGGATGCTCTACCTGTTAAGTTATATAACCATCTTCCAGATTAGCCGATATAAGGCTTATCGGGTAATAAATAAGCTGAAAATAACCCGATAAACGGGATATCCGTTAATCGGTATTTAAAAAAAACTATAGATAAAGAGATTGGGATATAAAACAATAAAGCCCATCAAAACTTACGTTTGAAGGGATTTTTGCTGTGATCATGCTGGGATTCGAACCCAGTACCCTCCCGATAAAATCGGGATGTTCTATA
>CAYTJB010000283.1:0-3526 GCA_964437995.1 uncultured Bacteroides sp.
AAAGTTTTTACAATAAAATGAAAAATCCTAACGACAAAGAGCCTATTTCCTATGGTTTAAACTCAAAATTGGTAAAAGAAAATGGTAAAATTCATGAAAAAACATACAAAGTTGGCGGAATGTATGGCAAAGCCATTGAGCAAATTGTTTTCTGGCTCGAAAAAGCAGTTACCGTTGCCGAAAACGGACATCAAATAGAAAGTATTAATAAATTAATTTCTTATTACAAAACAGGAAATTTGAAAGATTGGGATACTTACAATATTATTTGGGTAAGCGATATGGAATCGCACATTGATTTTGTAAACGGATTTATAGAAGTATATGAAGACCCATTGGGATTAAAAGCTACTTGGGAATCGGTAGTTAATTTTAAAGATATTGAAGCAACTAAAAGAGCTACAACTATTAGTGCTGCTGCACAATGGTTTGAAGACAATTCGCCAGTTGATGCACGTTTTAAGAAAAAAGAAGTAAAAGGCGTAAGCGCCAAAGTAATAACAGTTGCACAGTTGGGTGGCGATTGCTATCCTACCACTCCTATTGGTATTAATTTACCCAATGCCGATTGGATTCGCAAAGAACATGGTAGCAAATCGGTAACGATGGAAAATATTACATACTCTTACGACCAAGCTGCAATTGGCAATGGCTTTATGGAAGAATTTGCAAGTTCTACTGTAGAAGTTGAAATGGCTAAAAAATACGGAGCATTGGCAAGTAATCTTCACACCGATTTGCACGAATGCTTAGGACATGGCTCAGGACAATTGCTTGCAGGCACCAATCCCGATGCGTTAAAAAATTATGCTTCGGTGTTAGAAGAAACACGTGCTGATTTGTTTGCCTTGTATTACATGATGGATAATAAAATGCTTGAATTAAAACTATTTCCAAGTATAGACGTAGCAAAAGCTGAATACAACAACTATATCCGCAATGGTTTTATGACACAACTCGTTCGCATTGACTTAGGAAAAAATATAGAACAAGCACACATGCGCAATCGTCAACTAATTGCATCGTGGTGCTACGAACAAGGCAAAAAAGAAAATGTAATAGAAAAATACAAACAAGATAATAAAACCTACGTTAAAATAAACGATTACAACAAATTAAGAGTTTTATTCGGAAAATTATTAGCAGAAGTACAACGCATAAAATCGGAAGGCGATTACAATACCGGTAAGTTATTGGTTGAAAATTACGCAGTAAAGATTGACCCTGTTTTGCACAAAGAAGTAAAAGAACGCTATGCAAAATTAAACTTAGCTCCTTACGGTGGATTTATGAATCCTAATTTTGTGCCTGTAATGAAAGACGGGAAAATTGTAGATGTAAAAGTTGAATACCCTGACGATTACACCAAACAAATGATGGAATATGGTAAGAAGTATTCGTTTTTAGATGTTGTGAATTAGTGAATAGAAGGAATTGTATATTCAGCTAATTTTGAATGTTTTGTATGGATTTTATTTATATATAAACGATTAGGCACAAGTATAAAAATGGCATAAATGAAAAATATTTTTACAATATTTACTCTGTTATTTATTATAGTTATCAATCTTAATTGTAAGAAAGATACACCTATTGGTAATAATAATTCGCAATCATATTGTTGGAATATTACTGACTGGAGTGGGTTGATGACTGATACACAACTTACTGCCATTGAAATATCGTCAATTCCATCAATTGATACAAATTCTATTATCTGGCTAAATAATAAGAATAACAGGGTTGACATACGCTCCTTGATTTCTGAGAATTATGCAGACTTGCAATGTTTAAAACAGTATATTGAAAATAAAACATTAATACAGCTTGGCGAGAGTAGTCATGGTACTAAGGAATATAGTCAGATAAAAGTAAGGTTAATTAAATTTCTGCATGAACAGATGGGATTTAATGTTATCGCATTTGAAAGTGGATTTTTTGAATGCTATTTGACTAATCAAAATATTTCACAATTATCCGAAATTGAGGCAATGAAGAATTCTATTTTTTATGGTGTGTGGGGTACGCAAGATGTTAAAGAACTTTTTACATATATTAAAGCTACACAAAGTACCAGTCATCCGCTTATTTTGGCAGGATTTGATTGTCAATTTACCTCATCTCTTAATAATATTTACAATCATCCTTCTGTTTTATATGAAATCATTTCTAAATTTGACAGTCAATTTGCAAGTGTATCAAGAACTTTTGATTCTATAACAATTAAGCAAATTAAATTTCAGAATAAAACATATCTTAACCTATACAAGGATTCAATAAAAACAAACTATCGAAAAATAATTGATTTTATTGATAACCATTCAAGCGAATTAATTTCAGCTTTTCCAGAAAAACCAGTTTATCCACTTTTTCTGAGGCAGTCTATAAATTCTATCATATCAAATATTGACGTTACATTGTATAACGATAATACATTAGCTGGTAATCCAACAGCTTATAAAATTAGAGACTCTGCAATGGCTGCAAACGTAATGTTTCTTAAAGAGAAATTATATCCACAGAAGAAAATCATTTTATGGGCACATAATTACCACATTGCCAATACAGCATTTCATCATGCACTTTATCCTGATATTAAGAATATGGGTATGTATCTAAAAGAAAAATATAATAGTGAACTATACACTGTTGGATTATATATGTTGAAAGGTCAAACAAGAACAGATTGGGATTGGTCAATTATAAATATACCAACACCAATAACTTCGAATTCATTAGAAGCGATTTTATACTCAAATAGAAAAAAATCTTTATTTATTGATTTATCAAGCAAACCATATTGTGATGGCAATAAATGGATGTACAATACAATAACAACAAAAACATCTGGATTTGCAGATGAATCAATGGTAATACGAAATGTATATGACGGTATATTTTATGTGGACTCATCATCTGTACCAGTTTATTTATATTAAGGAAGTAATGCCAGTAATTAGCTAACATGGAGAGCTGTCACACCAATATACGTGACTACCTCGTATTTCGGTCTGGTTAAATTAGGTATAAAAAAATAATAACAAGAAAAACTATTGATTATCAGCAATAAATGATTGAAAAAGAAATAAATAAGATTGAGTATTTGGAATGGTTGAACTCAATAAAAGTTCAAATCCATCAAGCACAAATAAAAGCGGCATTATCTGTTAATAGTGAGCTAATTAACTTATATTGGAATATTGGAAAATCTATTGTCGAACAACAAGAAATAAAAAGTTGGGGAAATTCAGTTGTTGAAAAACTTTCAAACGATTTAAAAAATCAATTAGATAATGTAACTGGGTTTTCGCGAACCAATTTATTCGCAATGAGACAATTATTTTTATTCTATAAACAACATAACGAAAAAGTCCCACAACTTGTGGGACAAATTCCTTGGGGGCATAACAGACTAATTTTAAACAAAATAAAAGATATTGATAGGGCATTTTTTTATATTCAATCTACAATCGAAAATGGCTGGTCGCGAAATATTCTTGAATTACAAATTGAAAGTAACTTATTT
>CAYTJB010000284.1:0-3515 GCA_964437995.1 uncultured Bacteroides sp.
TTCCTGTTGGTAATTGAGAAATATTTATCTGGTTAGTAAATTTATGTTCAGCAACCTTATCTCCGAAAGTATTGTGTATTATAATTTTATCTGCAGTGCAAGCACGATTATCTATTTTTATATTAAGTGTTGAAAGCGCAGGATTAGGGTAAAGCAGAACGTTTGATTTTTCAACAATAGCAGAGGGTATCATCATTGTATTACTTTGAAAACTCGGCGACCAGCCCATCAAAGCCATTAAAGAAAAACTTGCAACATTAGAGTAAATACTTTCGTTTATGTTTGGGGTATCAAAAACACCTCCGCTAATACTATCATAAGGTCCTGCTGTAGGCGATTTATTTAACCATAGAAATGAAGATGTTGGCTGAACTTTTCCTAATCTATATGCTGACATTCCATAAATTGCAACACTTGCTGCATATTTTGATCCACTATTAAAAAAAATACTTCCATCAGTTTTTACACCCGATTGCAACCACAAATAAGCAGCTTCTGTTGAAGTATCTGATCCCCATAACCAAGGAAGGTAACCATTAGGAAAAATTCCATTAAATCCTTCAAGATTCCATTCTTTGCCACCTGTTTCGTCAATTCCGAGGCAAAAACGTCCTCTATTACTACTGTAAAAATGAGTACGAGTATTGGTTTCTATAAAATTAGCATACGGGGCATACTTAACTGAATCGTATAAAATTGCTCCTGCTTTCATACCAAGCCACACATCTCCTTGATCGGCTGCATATTTATACTTCCAAAGATACCAATTGCCATCCGACACTCTTTTTTGCCACGAACTCCAGCTGTATCCATCGGTATCAAGATTATGTGCAATTACAAAGTCAAGGGCTGCTTTTGCATTAGCTGCATATTTATTTACCAATGTATCGCTTCCTGTTATTTGTTTATGAAGATATATTAAATATGTAAAAAGTGTTGAAGTAGCATCTACACCACGTACATCGCTAATTGCAGTATCATCAGGAGATGTTGGTATATAATTATAAGGAAAAGTGTAACTATATACATAATGAAAACTTCCTTTCCAAAAAACATCTGTCATTTCTTGACGAGCTGCGAGCCAAGCAATTCCTTTTTCTAAGCCAGTAAGGTATCTAACATCTTGAGTTACATCATAAGCCGCTCCCAAACCAATAAGAGCATACTCCATGTTAGAATCTTCATTAACAATACCTCCACCAGGCTCGTCTTCTATAGCTCCATCTGAATTTTGCAAACTCAAAATAAAGTCTGCTATTCTTATTGCATTAGGCCATTCAGTAACACCCCAACTATATGCTGATAAATTTAACAGACAAATAAACAGTAATCCCAAATAATACTTTTTTGTAGTATGCATCTGAATACTTTTAAAATAATTTTGAATCCTGTTTTTCATAATCGTATTATTGATATTGTTTTTGAATAGGTGTAGAAATATAAATTTATACAGAACAAAGTTAGTTCAAAACAGAACAAAAAGCGTTTTTTTAGTTCCTTAAAAAGCAAAAAACCTGGATTTGATGTAAGAAAGTTAGGCTTATAGGTCAAAAAAAACAGGCTAAAATGCTTTGCAATGTTCTAACAAAACATAGCAGTATAAGAAAATTTATCCTACTTTTGTACAAACATTCATTCAAAAACTGTGTCGCAAGCTGATTTATTACTTATTACTCCACCATTTATTCAGTTAAATACGCCTTATCCTGCAACCCCATGTCTGAAAGGCTTTTTGCAAGAACAAGGTTTTAAGGTAGCCCAATTCGATTTGAGTATTGCTTGCATTTTGGAATTGCTTTCTGCCAAAGGGTTACAAGCAATATTTGATTTTGCAAAAAACACTAAATGTTCTGCCAATGCAAAAAAAATCATGCAGTCGAAAGGTGAATACATTCGGCATATTGATGCTGTAATTTCCTTTTTGCAAGGCAAAGACGCTACTTTTGCTCATGCTATCAACAATGGAGCTTTGCCAAAAGCTAAAAGATTCAATATTCAACAGGATTTAGAATGGCACTTTGGAACTGATGGTATTCAAGATAAAGCCAAGTTTTTAGCCACTTTATTTATAGAAGATATTGGCGATTTTATTACCGAATGCGTTGATAATCGTTTTGGATTTAGTCGCTATGCTGAGCAAATAGGCTTAAATGCTATTAGTTTTCAAACTATTTTAGATGAACTAAAAACCAATACGCCCATTACCCAAATAATGTTCAATTTGTTGGATAAATCTATTAAACAGCATCAGCCTAAAGTGATAGGTTTTACGATTCCTTTTCCCGGAAATCTTTTAATGGCGTTGAAATCGGCAGCATTTATTAAGAAAAACTACCCGCATATTCCGATAGTTATAGGTGGAGGGTTTGTTAATACTGAATTACGCCAACTCAACGAACCAAAGTTGTTTGAATTGGTTGATTACGTTTGTTTGGACGATGGCGAACTTACGTTATTAAAGCTATTAAATCACATAATTAAAGGAGAAAAACAATTAGCAAGAACTTTTAAATTGGAACAAGGCAAAGTTATTTACATCAACAATGCCGATGAAAAAGATTTTGCCCATAAATATTGTGGAATACACGATTATGAAGGTTTGCCTTTGGCAGATTATATTTCGGTAAATGAAACCACTAATCCTATGCACAATTTATGGAGCAATGGGCGTTGGAACAAAATGGCATTGGCACATGGCTGTTATTGGCATCGTTGTTCGTTTTGCGATGTTTCCTTAGATTATATAAGCCGATATAGCATTGCAGATGCTACTGTTTTGTGCGACAGAATAGAGGCAATTATCAAACAAGCCGGTCAACGCGGATTTCACTTTGTAGATGAAGCTGCATCTCCTGTTGTGTTGAAAAAATTAGCGGAAGAAATTATCCATCGCAAACTCAGCCTTACTTGGTGGACAAATATTCGTTTTGAAACAGCATTTACAACTGAATTGTGTGAGTTATTATCGAAATCGGGTTGTGTAGCAGTTTCTGGAGGGTTGGAAGTTGCTTCCGACCATTTGTTAGAGAAAATGGAGAAAGGTGTTACAATAGGGCAAGTAGCAAAGGTTACAGCTGCTTTTCAGCAATCAGGTATTATGATACATGCTTACTTAATGTATGGTTTCCCAACACAAACAGCTCAGGAAACGATAGATTCGTTGGAAATTGTTCGTCAATTATTTACTCATAAACTTTTGCAAAGTGCCTTTTGGCATCGGTTTGCTATGACGGTTCACAGTCCAATTGGTATCAATCCTGAGAAATATGGAGTAGAACGCATTGCTCATCCTAAAAATGCTTTTGCACAAAATGGCTGTCATCATATTGATAAAACAGGCTGCAATCATGAGAAATTTAGTTTGGGATTAACAAAAGCATTGTATAATTACATGCACGATAATGGGTTAGATTATAATTTACAAGATTGGTTTGATTTCAAAATTCCTTATACCAAAATCCCACCAAATTATATTGCAAGATTTTTAAAGAAAAAAAAAGAATAATAGTCTATTG
>CAYTJB010000285.1:0-854 GCA_964437995.1 uncultured Bacteroides sp.
AAAAGGGTGCAATGCTCGAAAGCAGTAAGGATTTCGCTAAAGAATTTATGGTAAAATATTGTATTCCAACAGCCGCATATAAAACATTTACTCAAGAAAATATTATTGAAGGGTATCAATTTTTAGAAACGTTAAAACCTCCTTATGTAATCAAAAGAATTCCTCAATGCTTTGCATCGGGGTAAAAATAAATATGTTTGCTTTGCAAACTCCAATGATACCTCGAGGCTCTGCCTCGGGGTCATTCATTCAAGAATATTTAAAACGTTTTTTAAATCAAGGCACTTTAACAAAAAAAGATTTGCTTGATTTTTATTCAGGCGAAGAAATAAAGGACAAATACCGTTTAATTGAAAAGGAAATAAATGAGATTTAACCATCTTACAGATGTAATTTTTATATGCAAAGACGACAATAGGGCAATAATAGGGCAATTTTGGCAATAATAGGGTAACAGGAGAAAAAAGGAACATTTTATAAATTGGGCATTGGCGGATAATTGGCGGAAATAAATGTGATATGGCGGATAATTTATAATGCTGAAATCCATCCTACTTTGCAAGTATCCCGATTACAATTGAGACCAAAGTCTCACGAGCCAACACTCCAACCAACACTTTGTCAAAGAACATAAAGCCAATATAAACATTATTGAACATTAAAACTAAAATTAATATAAAATTTAAAAAATACGAAATCAGAACACAAACTTTTTAAAGGAAAAACATTAGCCATTTTATCTGGTGGCGGAGATACGCCAGCAATTAATTCAAGTATAGAATCTATTCGCAACAGAGCTTCTATGTTAGGCTACAAAGTATATGGTATCAGACAAGGCTGGAAAGGCTTATTGG
>CAYTJB010000285.1:864-3507 GCA_964437995.1 uncultured Bacteroides sp.
TAACCAATCAACCTTATGATGGATGGTATGGTGGCACTGCATTGCGGTCGAGTCGTACAAATCCTTTTCCATCAAAAAAGAATCCAGAAAATCGCGTACCACAAATACTTAAAAATCTGAAAAGATATAAAATTGATGTATTGGTTACCATTGGCGGCGACGATACCAATGGAGCTGCAAAACGCTTGTACGAAACAGAAGGTATTCCTGTAATTGGCTTTCCAAAAACGATTGACAACGATTTGAAAACAATGTCGATGCATAATTATAATGGTTCAAACATTGAAGCTGTTTTATGCCCTGGGTTTCCATCGGCAGCTAAAGCAATTGCAGAGTTTACAGGAAAACTGAAAACAACAGCAGAATCGCATTCTCGTATCATGATTTTAGAGGTAATGGGACGTGATGCAGGCTGGTTAACTGGTTCAGCCTTGTTTGGTGGCGCCGAATTAGCATTGATTCCTGAGTTTGAAATGACTAAAGAACGTAAAGAATTTTTCTTTGAAATCGTAAAAGAAACCTATTTACGTTCTCCTAAAAAAATGCTTATAATACCTGTTTCTGAAGGCGTTAGATGGTATGACGAAAAATCAGGAAAATTAGATGTAGTATATGCAAGTTCGGAACTAGATGAATACGGACATCCAAGATTTGGTGGTATTAGTGGTCTTATTTCCTCCGAAATATCTCAGAAATTAGGCATAGATGCAAGAGCACAAATTACTGGCTATTATGCTCGTAGCGGTAGGTGCAGCCAGTACGATCGCCGCCTTACTACTACTTTGGCTGACAAAGTGGTAGATTTATTATTAAGAGAAGAGTATGGACAAATGCCTACCATGAATAAAATTGTTGCGTATCAAGAATTGGAAGAGTTTAATACTTCGTCTATTGATATGGGTACCATTGGCAACAAACCGCTTTCGGAACCTTATTACGATGTAAATAAATTTCAATTTACCGATGCTTATACCAATTTTCTTGGAAATATTTTAGAACACAAACATTATCAGGATTTTGATTACGATTTTCCTGTTGTAGTTCCTGAAAAAGAATAAATATTTATTTTTATTCTTTGATTTAAATTTATATTGATAAATTTGCAACTATTAAATTTTGTAATAGTTTTATCTAAATGAAGATTTTCTTTATTACACATTATGTAACTTTAATAATAAACTTTATTACAGCATTTGTGATAAGTTATTTATCCGTAAAACCTATTGTAGAAGTTTCGCATGCAAAGGAATTAATTGATTTGCCTAATGATAGGACTTCGCATAAACAGCCTACGGCTACACTTGGCGGTATCGCTATATTTGCTGGTTTTATATTTGCTTCCCTATTATTCCCTCCTTCTGGTTCTTTGTTAGAATTGAGATATATTGTTGCAGGAGCACTATTAATGTTTTTTGTTGGATTAAAAGATGATATTTTTGTTACATCACCTTTGGTAAAACTTGGATCGCAAATAGTTACAGCAATTATCATGGTTGATTTTGCCAATATCCGATTAACAAGCTTGCATGGATTTTTAGGAATTACCTTAATAGAGTATCATTGGAGTCTTTATCTTACTATTTTTGTAGTAGTGGTTATTATCAATGCGTTTAATTTAATTGATGGTATTGATGGCTTGGCTGCTGGTATTGGCATAGTGAGTTCAATTGCTTTTGGGACATGGTTTTATCTTTCTGGGCAATTTGAGTTTGCTTTTTTAACGGCTGCTTTAGTAGGTGCATTGGGTGGTTTTTTACGTTTTAATCTTTTTAGCAAAGATAAAAAAATATTTATGGGCGATACTGGCTCTTTAGTTTTGGGTTTTTTAATTGCAGTATTTGCCATTCAATTTAATCAAAGCAATTTAGAAATTGGTATAAAAGGTTCTTATTATATCAAAGCTTCTCCTGCTGTGTCTATTTCAATTTTAATAGTTCCATTATTTGACACATTACGGGTTTTTATCATCAGAATTTGTCGCAAACAATCTCCTTTTAAAGCCGACAAAACACATTTGCATCACAAATTATTAGATTTAGGATATTCGCATGTTAAAGCTACTGCAATACTTGTTTTTTTCAATATTGTTTTTATAATTTTAGCATTTTTGTTAAAAGATTTAGGTATTATCATACTAATGTTGATAGTGTTATCTTTAAGTACAATATTATCGTATATTCCATTTTATATAGTTAGACGAAGATATAAAAAACAATTACTCTGTAAAAATGAGAATATTAACGTTTCTGAGGTATAAACAAAACTCATAATTGATGCTAAAAAGAATTTCTTTATTGTTTTTTTTATTTGTTGCAGTGGGTTTGCAGGCTCAGCAACTGAATTTTCCATTAGCCAATCCTTACTTTTATCAAATAGAGAAGAAATTATATACCCCTGATAATTACTTCCATACAGCCGTAAAACCTTGGTTAACTCCTGAAGTTGATAAACTAATAAATACAGATTCGCTACAAAATGAATATCTTATTAATCGCGATTTTGGCAAAAAATTTCCCAATTTTTTGTGGAACAAACTATTTAACGAACATCTTATTTCGATAAACAAAGATGGTCTTATTGCCAATATCGACCCTGTTATTAATTTTGAATTAGGCAAAGAACTTAAAGGAAATAATAACACAA
>CAYTJB010000286.1:0-3505 GCA_964437995.1 uncultured Bacteroides sp.
ACAAAATGCTTAAAGATGTTGTTTATAAGATGTCAAAGATACAATTTAAAAGCAAATCACAACTTGATTTACAACATTATTATACAATTGAAGTTGTTTATAAGATGTCAAAGATACAATTTAAAAGCAAATCACAACACTTTCCCAAATCCAGCGATGTTTTAGCAGTTGTTTATAAGATGTCAAAGATACAATTTAAAAGCAAATCACAACCGGATTAGCAGGGGTAAAGTTGTCAACTAAGTTGTTTATAAGATGTCAAAGATACAATTTAAAAGCAAATCACAACTTGCGTGTATCGGCTATTTGTTGGTCTAATGTTGTTTATAAGATGTCAAAGATACAATTTAAAAGCAAATCACAACTAAATCATTAAGATTTACAAATAATGGTTGTTGTTTATAAGATGTCAAAGATACAATTTAAAAGCAAATCACAACTGAATCTCTCTCTCCTAATTTTTCTGAAAGTTGTTTATAAGATGTCAAAGATACAATTTAAAAGCAAATCACAACAGTTGCGTTACCAGTGCCGAAAGAGGCACCGTTGTTTATAAGATGTCAAAGATACAATTTAAAAGCAAATCACAACTAATTTTTTTGTAGGTCTTCCTCCTTTAATGTTGTTTATAAGATGTCAAAGATACAATTTAAAAGCAAATCACAACCTGTTATGTGATTGTTGTTGTACATATTAGTTGTTTATAAGATGTCAAAGATACAATTTAAAAGCAAATCACAACTATAACAATCGTGATTAACTCTTTAGAGTGTTGTTTATAAGATGTCAAAGATACAATTTAAAAGCAAATCACAACCATCTCCAGGGTGCACCAAATCTATACTAGTTGTTTATAAGATGTCAAAGATACAATTTAAAAGCAAATCACAACCTTCTTTTACTGTTATCCCAAATGATTTTGTTGTTTATAAGATGTCAAAGATACAATTTAAAAGCAAATCACAACTGCTTTTTTAGCTTAAAAACAAAAGCAAATGTTGTTTATAAGATGTCAAAGATACAATTTAAAAGCAAATCACAACTGTTTTCGACAAAATAATATGAATTTTCGTGTTGTTTATAAGATGTCAAAGATACAATTTAAAAGCAAATCACAACTCCCTAAAGCATCAAGTAATTGCGTTTCTGTTGTTTATAAGATGTCAAAGATACAATTTAAAAGCAAATCACAACTAGCCACTATAGAGCAAATTTTAAGTATAATAAAACGTCAAACAATTAGGATTTTAAATTTAGATTATTTCTTTATCAAGACAAATAAAGAACTTATTATAAAAAAAAAAGACAAGCTTTAACACTTGCCTTTTGTGGGGGTAGAAGATTTATTACATTTAAAATAAACACAACTTCCACAATGCAAAAATACAACATTTTTTATCAATTTCAACAAATTATTGAAAATATTTTTAAAAACAAATTAAATAACATTTAAAAATGTACACAGTAAACCAAAAGTGTTGTGTTCAATATGTTAAAGATACGAATTCAAAGCAAATCACAACACAAAACAAATAATATTCCTATTAAAATACATTGTTTATAGAATATTGTAACATATTGGTTTTGAATTTTGCCACGAATTACACGAATATTTGATTTACTTAATTTGGTGCAAAATTTATAGTATAAAAGATCTTTTAAAAAATACCAAATTAGTTTGTTTAATTCATGTATAATGCCGATAGAGTAGCTATTATATAGAATTCTCGAAAATTACAGCTACTCTATCGGCATAAGACACTAATAAAAATCCTTGCGGATTTTGGGTTTTATAAGAAATTTATTGAAGAATTACCTTTTCAACTTTTATAAATTTGTTATTTTTAATTTTAACAAAATAAATACCTTTTGGGAAAACACTAAGATTTATATCTTTAGTTAATTGCTTATTGCTATTATTAATAATTTCGGAGTAGATTGTTTCGCCCTGTAAATTATATAATAGTAGTTCTGATTTTTCACTCAGTGCATCTATTTCAATAGTAATAATTCCTTTTGTAGGATTAGGATAAATGCGATAATTCAAAGAATTTGCTAATTCACCAATTCCCACAGGAGAAACATAAATAGGGTAAATAGCAGACACTACGCCATCTCCACAAGCATTATGTCCTTTAACGGTTAAGTTTCCTGATGTTGCATTATTAGCAAAGTTAATTCTTACACTATCTGTAGTAGTTGTAGCAGAAGGTATAAATGTAACACCTGTACCTGAATAAGCCCAAATATAAGTAGTTGCATTGGCAATAACAGGGACAGTATATAACACATTGTTTTCATTTATGCTAACACTATCATTATATACTGATGTGATTGTACCTGCGGCGGCAGGTAAAGGATTTACAGTAATTGCCAATAAAGAAGAATCTCCTACTCCACATGAATTGCTTCCTTTTACAACAATATTTCCTGATACGGCTGTATTTGAATAATTTGCAGTTATACTATTGGTTGTGCTTGTACCACTTGCTCCTGTTGGTAATGTCCAGATATAAGATGTAGCGTTAGTTATAGTTGGCACATTATAAACTACAGCTGTTTGTCCCTGACATACAGTTGTTAAACCATTTATTATTCCTGCTGCACTAACAGGATGCTCCACAGTTATAGCAAGTATTGATGAATCTCCTATGCCACAAGCATTATTCCCTTTTACAACTATATTTCCAGAAACAGCTGTTGCTGAGTAATTCACAGTAATGCTGTTGGTGGTACTTGTACCACTTGCTCCTGTTGGTAAAGTCCAAATATAAGATGTAGCATTAGTTATTGACGGTAAATTATAAGTTATACCTGATTGTCCTTGACAAAGGGTTGTTGTTCCTGTTATTGTTCCTGCAGCAACCGGCAACAAATTAACAGTAATAGCATAATTTGCAGAAACTACTCCATCACC
The DNA here is from genome assembly GCA_964437995.1 of uncultured Bacteroides sp. Lineage (GTDB taxonomy): Bacteria > Bacteroidota > Bacteroidia > Bacteroidales > JACABE01 > JACABE01. The sequence goes on from CAYTJB010000286.1 coordinate 2,918, forward strand.
ACAGCTATTATGTCCTTTTACAGTTAAATTGCCTGATGTGGCAGTATTGCTAAAAGTAATTTTTACACTATCTGTTGTTGTAGTACTTCCTCCAACAAATATAATTCCTGTGCCTGAATACGACCAAACATAAGAAGTTGCATTAGTAACAACGGGAACTATATATAAAACATTAGTCTGTCCTTGACAAACAGTAGCTGTACCTGTTATTGTGGCTGCTGCTGATGGTAATGGATTTACCGTAACAGTAATAGTATAAGGATTTCCTGCACAACTTCCTGCGGTGGAAGTAGGTGTAATAAGATATTGTACTGTACCTGCTGTTGTATTTGGATTGGTCAATACTTGATTAATAGTAGCTCCTGAACCGGCACTTGCACCGGTAATACCCCCTGTAATATTTCCTATTGTCCATGTAAAAGTACTTGGTGCACTTGCTGTTAATGAAATATTAGAACTTGTTCCACTACAGGTATTTGCTGTAGCTGCATTGGTAACTACAGGTATTGGATTTACCGTTACGGTGATTGTATAAGAACTGCCTACACAACTTCCTGTTGTAGAAGTAGGCGTAACAAGATATTGTAC